>CAKVCJ010000107.1 GCA_934725655.1 uncultured Brachyspira sp. | reverse complement strand
TGTTTTTCTTTACTTAATTTACTGTGTTTCATAACTAAAATTTAATAAATTTTAGTTATCTGGGTCAGCCCCAAAAAGTTTATTTTTTATATAAATTATTGTTCTTTTTTTATATCAGATATTATATCTTCTATAGAGTTTTTATTGAGAAAATCTATTTTTTTGCCGTAATTTTGTAAAAGCATCTCTTCATCTTCTGTTTTTACTGTTTTTTTAGATATTATAGTTTTTAACATATGCATCATTAAGGCGTGATGGATTTTTAATTTATCAAAATCTATGCATCCTCTTAAAAAATAAAACTTCATATTTTCTTTTTCATCAGGTTTAAAATTTTTATCTAATGAAGCATTATATATATCTTTGTCATTAGGGTCAGCTATACCTATAACAGCGCAGTATATTTTTTTATTATTATGTAAACTATTATAAAGTTTTCTAATGGCTTTAATGGCAGATAATTTTCCAGCATATAATGCACTTACAAATATTATTTTGTTATAATCATTTAAAGTATTTAAAGAAACATGCCCAACTTCAAATATATCAGCATGCAATTTATCTGAAATCCATTTAGCATAAGTTCGAGATGAACCGTATTTAGTTTTATAAACTACAGCAATATCTTTTGACATATTTTTATGATATAATAAATAATTTTTTTCGCAATAGCCGCCCTCAATACTTATAAACTATGAATTATGCTCTTCTTTATCTAAATTTCCTACAAACTTATCAAAAGTATGCAAATTTCTTCCCTCCAAATCACCTAAAATTTTTATTCTTTTAATAATGTCATTAAATAACTCCTCTTCTTCAAGCTGCTCCTCAACAAACCATTCTAAAAACTTTAAGGTAACATAATCTTTATCATCCATTGCCTTACCTACTAATTTGTTAATGCAATTAGTAATGTACTCTTCATGCTTAATTACTTTTTCAAACAATTCTGCAACAGAATTAAAATTACATTCAGGGGCTTTCATCTCTCCCATTATAGCCTGCCCGCCAGCTTTGTTAATATACTCTCTAAACTTCTCTAAATGCGTATGCTCTTCTGCTGAATGATTGTATAGGAAGCTGCTGCATCCTTTTAACCCTTGTTTTTCGCACCAGCCAGCCATATTGAAATAAAGATTTGCTGAATAATGCTCCTCGTTTAGATGTTCATTCAATAATTTTACTGTTTCTTCTTTGATTATAGGCATAATACGCTCCTTTTGTTAGATATTATTAATACAATTTTAGACTATTCTAACATTTATTACAAGTGCTTGTATTATAAAAACAATACAATATCACAAAAATATAAAATTTATTTTTTACAAATAAATTTTATAATAAACATAAAAAATACTTGATTTTTTATCATTCTACTAATAGAATGTATACGTATATTTTTTAAAAACAATTTTATTAGATGGAGAAATATAATTATGAGTTTCAGAGAAAATAGTTCTTTAAGAAGCGACAGAGTATTAAAAGGTGATGAAAGAGCACCAAACAGATCATTATTTTACTCTATGGGTTATACTGATGAAGAATTAAAAAGACCTCTGATTGGAATTATTTCTGCATATAGTGAAATTGTACCTGGACATATACATCTTGATAAACTTTCTCAGGCTGTTAAGGCTGGGGTTTTAATAGGCGGAGGCACACCTATACTTATACCGGCAATAGGAGTTTGCGATGGAATAGCTATGGGACACTTGGGAATGAAATATTCACTTCCTTCAAGAGAGTTAATAGCTGATTCTGTTGAAAGCATGGTTATAGCGCATGGATTAGACGGAGTTGTGCTTGTTCCCAACTGCGATAAAATAGTTCCGGGCATGATAATGGGGCTTTTGAGAATGAATATACCGGGGATAGTGATAAGCGGAGGAGCTATGCTTCCGGGAGAACATGGGGATAACAGAGTAAGCTTATCGAATATATTTGAAGCTGTTGGAGCTAAAAAGGCTAATCTTATAAATGATGCAGAATTAGAAGAATATGCTCAGCATACATGCCCAAGCTGCGGTTCTTGTGCGGGAATGTATACTGCTAATAGTATGAACTGTCTTTCTGAGGCATTAGGTATAGCACTTCCTGGAAACGGCACAATACCTGCTGTTTATTCTGCAAGAACTTTGCTTGCTAAAAAAGCTGGTATGCAGGTTATGGAATTAGTAAAAAAAGATATAAAACCATTAGATATAATAACTAAAGAATCTTTCAAAAATGCACTTGCAGTTGATATGGCATTAGGCTGTTCTACAAATAGCGTACTTCACTTACTTGCCATAGCTAATGAGGCAGGAATAGAACTAGATTTAAAAATCATAAATGAGGTAAGCGACCGCACTCCTAATCTTTGCCATTTAGCACCTGCTGGGCACAACTACATAGAAGATTTATATAAAGCGGGAGGAATACCTGCTGTTATGAAAGAACTTGATAAAGGCGGATTTATAAACACTTCTCTTCTCACTGCTACAGGTAAAACAATAGCTGAAAATATAAAAGATGCTGTTAATAAAAATAATAATGTTTTAAGAAATATAGAAAACCCTTACAGTAAAACAGGCGGAATAGCAATACTTTGGGGCAACATTGCAAAAGACGGATGCGTTGTTAAGCGTTCTGCTGTTGCTGATGAAATGCTTGTACATAAAGGCCCTGCAAGAGTATTCGACAGCGAAGAAGAAGCTATATCTGCAATATATGCTGGTAAAATAAACAAAGGCGATGTTGTAGTTATAAGATATGAAGGACCAAAAGGCGGACCTGGTATGCGTGAGATGTTAAACCCTACTTCTGCACTTGCTGGTATGAAGCTTGATAAAGATGTTGCATTAATCACCGACGGAAGATTCTCTGGAGCTTCAAGAGGGGCTTCTATAGGTCACGTTTCACCAGAAGCTGCAAGCGGAGGCGAAATAGCTTTCATAAAAGAAAATGACATCATAAGTATAGACATTCCTAATCATAAAATCAATTTAGAAATCTCTGATGAAGAAATGGAAAAAAGAAGAAAAGAGATTCCTATTAAACCTTTAGAAGAAATTAGAGGCTGGCTTGGAAGATATAGAAAACTTGTTCAGTCTGCTAATACTGGTGCTGTATTAAAATAATTAATAATTTTTAATAAAATGATGTTATGGGTAATATAAAGCCTATAACATCAAATAAGCACATCTAAAAGTCATTATAAAAAATTACAGACTGCTTGAATATCTATCTTTTAAGCCAGGATAAAAATTGTTTAGTTTATAGCTGATATAAGCTTAGACTAAATTTATTTTAAATAAAATTTTTTAAAGGAGAAAAGTATGATTATTAAAAATTAATTTTATAAAGCAATAGACTTGTTTTATAACTTTTAAAGATATTGGTAATAATTATAGCATTTAAATTTCATAACGGGGCTTTGCCCCGCACCCCACTTCTTTTGGTGACCCAAAGAAGCAAAAGGACTGCATTTTTAAATACTAATATATATAAAATATTATTTATATAAAAATTTATTTTTTACTAATTAATATTAATAAGTTTTGAAACAAATCTAATACAAAAACAACAAAACAAAAAAATAATTAAACAATAATAAAATAATAAAAAGGATATAAAAATGAAAACATTAAAACAAATAAGTAATTTCTTCGGCAAATATATGTCAGTTATAGTATTGGTTGTAGCAGCATTAGCTTTATTTTTCCCAAAATCTGTAAGCTTCATAAAAACAACTTATGTTAACTATCTTCTTATGACTGCAATGTTCTGTATGGGTATAACATTAAAAATAGAAGATTTTAAAGTGTTATTTACAAGACCAAAAGATATAGCCATAGGAGCAATAGCACAATTTACTATAATGCCATTACTTGCATTTTTACTTTCTTTAGCCTTCAGACTTCCTCCTGAACTTGCAATAGGAGTAATACTTGTAGGCACTTGTCCGGGCGGAATATCGTCTAACGTTATAACTTATTTAGCTAAAGGAGATGTGCCTTTGTCTGTAGGTATGACTTCTGTGTCCACTATACTTGCTCCGCTTGCAACTCCTCTTCTTACCCTACTCTATGCTGGTGAAAAAATAGATGTTAATGCTGTTAGTATGTTTATATCAATACTTCAGGTTGTTATACTTCCTATATTCTTAGGTTTTATAATAAATAAATTCTTTCACAAATTTGTTGAACATTTCAAAGATGTGCTTCCTTTAATATCAGTAATAGCTGTTGTTGCAATAGTGGCTGCCGTCGTATCAGCAAACTCTAAAAGACTTATGCAGGTTGGGCATTTAGTAGTAATAGTGATAATAATACATAATACTTTAGGTTATATGCTTGGATATTTCTTAGGTAAAATATGCAAATTCAATAATGCCAAATGCAAAACTATATCTATAGAAGTCGGCATGCAAAATGCAGGATTAGCTTCATCATTAGCTTCAACACATTTTGCTTATATGGCACTTGCTGCAGTACCGGGTGCTATAGGAAGTGTATGGCATTGTATATCAGGCTCAATAGTAGCAAATATAATGGCAGCAAGAACAAAGGAATGAAATTATAAATAAAATGATTTGCACTTTTATAATATAATAATATACTTAATTTTTTAATTATAAAAGTGCAAAACTAATTAATATTAATTAAAAGGATATAAAAAATGAAAACATTAAAACAAATAAGCAATTTTTTTGGAAAGTATATGGCTATAATAGTATTAATAGTAGCGGCTGTATCATTATTTTTTCCAAAGACTGTAAGCTTTATAAAGACAAGTTATGTTAACTACCTCTTGATGATAGTAATGTTCGGTATGGGGCTTACATTAAAACTCGAAGATTTCAAAGTGGTATTTACAAGACCAAAAGACATTATCATAGGAGCTATAGCACAATTTACTATAATGCCTTTACTTGCATTTTTACTTTCTATTGCTTTTAAGCTTCCTGCTGAGCTTGCTGTAGGTGTTATACTTGTAGGTACTTGTCCGGGAGGAACTTCTTCAAATGTTATGACTTATTTAGCTAAGGGTGATGTTGCTTTATCGGTTGGTATGACTTCTGTATCAACTATACTTGCTCCATTTGCAACTCCGCTTCTCACTTTACTATATGCAGGACAAAAAGTTGATGTTAATGCAGTAAGCATGTTTATATCAATAGTACAAGTTGTTATACTTCCTATAGCCTTAGGTTTTATAATAAATAAATTCTGTTACAAGTTTACAAACAGCGTAAAAGAAATACTTCCTTTAATATCAGTGCTTGCAATAGTGGCAATAGTAGCTGCCGTTGTATCTGCTAATTCACAGAGATTAATGCAGGTTGGCTATTTGGTTATAATAGTAGTTGTTCTTCATAATTCTTTAGGATATTTACTTGGATATATATTAGCTAAATTATTCAGACTTAATAATGCTAAATGTAAAGCTGTATCAATAGAAGTGGGCATGCAAAACTCAGGACTTGCAACTTCACTTGCGGCAACTCATTTTTCTTCAATGGCACTTGCAACAGTACCTGGAGCAATATTCAGTGTATGGCATAATATATCAGGCTCTATTGTAGCTAATATAATGGCATCAAAAATTAAAGATTAAATAAAAAAATAATAATGGACTTGAATATTATTTTATTTAAGTTCATTATTATTTAAATTCTAATCTGCTAAAGTTTCATTAATTCTATATTACTAATAAATATAACAAGTATTATAGATTTTATAAAAAGCTATTCTATATTTTTATTAATAGCTAAAATTATTTCTCTAAGCAGTATCTTTTAATAACAAAATATATTAAAGCACATATAAAAACATATTCTATTATTTATAAATATAACAAAAAAATAATTTTATTTTAAAAAAATTCGTTTTTTTTAACATAATTTAATATTAATTTATAAAAAAATGAATTTGACAATTTTTTAAGTAAAATTATAATAAGACAACAACAAATATAAGGGGGTATAAATCCTATGAAAGTAATAGATATTGAAAAGAAGCCTAATCTTGAAAATGAAAGAATATTTTTTGGAGATTTTGGGCACTATATAAGAATAGACTCCGTAAGCCATGAAATAGCAAGGAAATTAAAAGAAGCAAGCGAAGGAAATACATGGTTTTCAAAGGAAGTTGACTATAAATCTGACAAAACAAGATTCTCTTCCCTACCAGAAGATGCTCAAAGGGCTTTTAAGCTCAATATAGCATATCAAACTTTAATGGATAGCGGTGTTACAAGCGGTTTTTCATCAATATTAAACAGAATAGTTACAAGTTCAATATGGTCTATTCTTTATTCAAGAATAGCTATAGAGGAAGTTATACATGCAGAAAGCTATTCTTACGGACTTTCTGAGGTTTTTGGACATTTAGCTACTGAAACTTTAGATTTGGTTTATAATGATGAGTTTGTAAAGCACAGAATGGAAAAAGAAGTTGAGCTTTTTGCTTGTGTTGATGATTTATGTAATATAGAAAACAGCAATGCTACTCTTGAAGAGAAAAAAAAGGCTGTATTAAAGCTTTTAACTGGTATATATTTACTTGAAAGTGTAAAGTTT
>CAKVCJ010000106.1 GCA_934725655.1 uncultured Brachyspira sp. | reverse complement strand
AACATTATAAAGAAAAAATATAATATTACTATAACATTTATAAAATAAAAAAATAAAACCTTATAATGAAATATTTATATTGTTTTAATTTATGTTCTTATTTTTATTCAACTTTTTCCCGTAGCAAAAAGTTGCAAAAAGTACAAGTATTAAAATTTTATATCTAAGATATATATAAATAATACCATATGTTTTTGTCTATACCTATAAAAATGCAGTCCTTTTGCTTCTTTGGGTCATACCTAAAGGTACTTCCTTCGGTCGCAAAAAGAAGTGGGGTCTGGGGCAAAGCCCCAGCTATAAACAGAAAAATATTATAATAAAAAATATCGTAAAAATATTTATTTACTTTTGAAACAAGTCTATTATTTAGAGTTTAAAGTAGAGATTTGCCATACATCTTAGTTCTTTTACTGTAATATGGAGTTATTCTGGGCAACCAAATGGAGTATATTTAGCTACGAAGAGTAGAAAAAGAACAATTATTATAAACTTAAAAAATATAACTAATTATTAAAGAATATATCATCAGGCTTTAGGCCTTCATTATTAGCAATGTTTATGTCAGCACCAAGCTCTATAAGCAAATTATAAGCCTCTGCTTTGTTGTTAGCAGCAGCATAATAAAGAGCAGTCCAGCCGTCATTATCTTTAGCATTAATATCAACATGCAGTCTCTTTACCAAATAACTAATTACTTTAATATTGTCGTAAACAACTGCCATCTGTAAAGCAGTTACATTTTTTTTAGTCTTGCTATTAACTAAACTTTTATTTTTGCTTACTAAACTGCTCATTATACGGACATTTCCAAAAGCAGCCGCATACAAAAAACTATTCCACCCCTCTTCGTCAGAAGTGTTAATATTAGCATTTTTTTTAATGAGTCTATTTACTATTCTGCTGTCGCCGTTGCTTTTAAATATTGCATAAAGTAAAGGAGTAGCACCCCCTATATAAACAGCCTCTCTGCTGAAATTATCTAATGCCGTATAATATCCGTTTGGAAGAGTTGATTCTAAATTAATATTCTCACAGTCAAGCAATACATCAACCGCTTTTATGTTTTTATTTCTTATAGCAAAATGCAAAGCACTAAGTCCATATCCGTCTTCAGCATTAACATTAGCACCATTTTCTATACTTTTTTTTAATTTTTTTATATCGTTATCCCTTATAGCCTCAAATAATTCCCTATCACTATCACTTAATTCATTATACTTCATCATCACAAGCTCTCTAAGCCTAGTAGAAGGATACATACCATTATTGTCTGTAATCTGAGTATTAGCTCCTAATTTTATAAGAAGCCTATATGATTCAATGCTTTGAGAATTAGCTGCATGATAAAGGGGAGTCCAGCCGTCTATGTCTCTATAGTTAATGTCAATATTAAAATTAGTACATATATATTCTATAACCTCATAATTATTATGACTGCTTGCTATATGAAGTATATTAACTCTAAACTCTGTTTCACTATTAATTAAACTTGGAGCTTTTTCTGCTATAAGTTTTAAAGTATCTATATCAGAAAAAGCCGCCGCATACATAATACTATTATAGTTTTTATCATCTCTCTCTTTTAAATATGAAACATCTGTATTATCTATAAATAATTCAATAATCTCTTTTTTATCATTATAAATAGCATAAAGTAAAGGAGTAGCCCCCTCCAAATTGTTTTCGTAATCTTTAGGAAGCCTATATTTTAAGCTTTGTGTGTCATTTTCTAATATGTATTTTATATAGTTAATATCATTATCTTCTATGGCTGTAAATATTTTGTTTATATAATAGTCATCAGCATGCAAATTAGAAAATATTATAATAATAAATAAAATAAATATTTTTTTAATCATTTTTATACCCGCAAATTAAAAAATACTACTAGTAGTTTGATTATCCCTCAAATCTGTAATAGTAGAATTAAGGTCATATTCTCTTCTAGGAAGTCCAGCACCAGGGAAATCAGTAAGAGTGAATTCAATCCAAAACTCCTTATTCCAATAAGAGCCTTTAACAGAACCGCTTGCAATATCTGAAGGAAGAGCAGAAGGCGAGATGGAGAAAGTAGCCCTTAATTGCCATCCGTCTAACTCGTGCCATATACTAGTATTTATAGAACTTAATTTAAATAAACTGTCTATCCTTTTTTGAGAATCTCTAAAATTGAAAGAATCAATAATATCCCAGAAAGGATTCACCCAAGTTTCATTTTCTTTTTCAGCATAAGATTTTATATATCTGTAAGCTCTGTCATTTCTGCTTGTTGTAGAAAAACTAAAAGTAAATTGCTCTAATATTTTTAATTCAAAACCAAGTGAAAAAGCAGCAGAGTTATATTTATAATTAATAAAATCATGTCTATATGTTATATCAAAGAAGAATCTAAAATCATTTTTGTAGCCGTCAAAAAACTTCTTCTTGTTATTTCTTACTAATATCCAATCGGTGAGGTTGTCTATTGGAATAGGAACATGAATAAGTGTATTTATAGCATTTTGAGTAAAATTGGTACCGAGTAGGTTTTTAGATAAATCATAAGAGATATAAGAAGAATCATAATATAGTCTTGTAGAGCCTCCTACTTCAGTTGTTAAGAATCTATTAGTATTATGTATAAGTTCATAATTTTTAGTCTGTGCATTGTATGTAGGTATGAGGTCGTAACCTGTTCTAATAGTTCCTCTAATATCCCAGTTTAAATTAGGAATAAAAAATATACTGTAGCCTGTTCCTCCTGCATTTAAACTTGTATTTATGCTATGACTGCTAAAATCTCCGCTTTGATTTTCATTTGTATATGAAGAATCTTTTTGTTTAAATCTATAACCAATGCTGTATGATGTATCCCAGCTTACAGACGGAGAAAAGTAGTTATCAAGTTTATACGGCAGTATTGAGTTAGGTAAAAATACAGAAAGGTTCATAGAGCTTGCTAAACCTAAATATGTATTATCTCTGTCATAAATTAAGTCTTCAGATTTCGGATTAATACTTTTTTGATATGCATAGTCAATATTAAAATTAGGAGTAAATCTCATAAACAAATTAGTAAAACTCCTTGATAATTCTCCGTTTAATTGTAAATTATTTCTTTCAGCCAATTTTTCATTTAATTGTTCATTAAGGTTAGGGTTATCATAAAATGCTATACCTTCAGAGGTTTTATAGTCTATTGTATGAGAATAGTTCATACTGATATTATAGTTAATATTAGCGTTAGGGAAATAATAAGAAGTTTCATCGCCAAAAATAGAGCTATAACTTGCTGAGAGAGAAGGTAAAACTAATCTGCTTGGTTTAGGCATATAATAGTCAAAATTAGTATTGTAATTTACAGATAAATTCCTTACAGCCGTAAGATTCCACTCAGCTCCCGCTCTCAAACTAACACCATATATAGTACTATTAACATATACAGAGTTTTGTATATAGCTCTCTGGATATGAATCTCCTATATCGCTTAAATTTCCAGTAATAGCCGTAAATAATGATAATATATCTAAACTTCCTCTTTGATTATAAAAATCAGACTTAAAATATAAATCGCTGTTTAGGTTTAATTTACCAGTAAGATAAGCACTAATATTTTCTCCGCTATATAATTGTATGGTATGGTCATATTGAAACTTATATCTAGGCACAAATTTACCGGGTTTGCCTCCAGTAAAGTAGTTAACATATCTTGTGCCAAAACCAATACTGGAAGATATATAAGAATCAAGCAAATAATACTGTCTTCCTAAGGCAAACATAGCATCTAAAGATAAATTATGATACTGACTAGTGTATCTAATTTCATCTCCAATAAGAAAACCTAATTTTTGATACGCATCAAATCTTATTCTATGGCTAACCCCATATAAATTGAAAGTCTTACTGTTTTGCATATAAACACCTTCTCTCAAACTCTGTCCGAAAGTGCTTATAATTCCAGTACCTACATTATTTTGAATGAATAGAGGGAAGTAGAATACAGGCTGCCTTCCAACTCTATATATACTATTAAAAATAAGTACCTTTTTTGTATCCCATAAATAAACCCTCGATGCTAAGAAGTCATGTGCTACAGGAGTGAGCCTTGAAAAACTTACGCTGCTGTCATTAGCAAAAAAATCCGGCTCATTGAATTTTATTATATTACCTTGAACTGTGAAACTCTGGAATTTAGTGCTGCCGTTATATAAAATGCCCCTCTTATCATCTTTATTGAGCATAAACCATTCACCATTTAAGATACTATCTCCAGATTGTACTTTTAAATTACCAGAAGCAAACACTTCACCCGTTTTTATACTATAAACTACTCTGTCAGCAGTCATAACATTATTATACATTTTAAGCTGTACATTGCCGTATAATGCTATTAATTCCTCGCCAGCTTCTTCTATCTTATACCTTTCAACATAATCCGCACTTCTAAACTCTATCTGCCCCCCGCCTGTATTAATACTGCTTCTTGCAACATTTCTTATATTATCTTCACCTGTAACTTTTATAACATCCACATTAACTTGTCTTTTGATAATTCTCGCTCTTAAAGTAGATTCAGTATCATAAGGATATATCTCTATGCCGTAATTTCTTGCATATTCAGTTAATACATAATATGGCGTAAAATTAACTATATTAATAAAAGAAACAGGATTTCTTTTAGCATCAAATTGATTTATTTGCATTAATGCATTTTCATTTGTTCTTGGAATATTATTATTATCATCTTGTGCATATAAGTATGCATTAAATATTATTAAAGATAATAGTAATATCAAGACTCGCATTATTGCCTCTTAAAAATCACATCTATCTTTTTTTAAGAAAATTTTATTTTAAAGAAATTACGTTTTCCTATTTTTAATATACCCTCTTTATTTATATTAAAGTTTATATCCGTAATCTTTTCATTATCTAAAGTAACACTTCCCTGAGAAATTAATCTTTTTAAATTAGATTTACTTTCATTTTTCATGCATACAGATAAAATATTTAAAACATTATCATCTTTACCAACAATAACCTCTTCTATTTCATCAGGCACACCCTTAGAGCTAAATATTCTCTTAAACTCCTCTTCAGCATTATTAGCATCATCTTCTGTATGATATAGTTTTACAATTTCTTTAGCCAGTATTGATTTAATATTTCTCGGATTCTCGCCTTCTTCCATAGCCTTCTTATAATTTCTTATATCATTCATAGGTATATCTGTAACTAATTCCATATATTTAAGAATTAAACTGTCAGGTATGCTCATAGCCTTGCCGTACATATCTTTAGGGCTGTCATAAACACCTATATAGTTTCCTAAAGATTTACTCATCTTCTCAACACCGTCTAACCCCTCAAGCAAAGGCACAGTTAAAACCGCCTGCGGAGATAATCCATATTCTTTCATTAGAGTTCTTCCCACAAGCAAATTAAACTTCTGGTCATTACCTCCAAGCTCCACATCGCATTCTAAAGAAACAGAATCATAACCCTGAGCTAATGGATATAAAAACTCCATTATGCTTATAGGCTGTCCGTTTTTATATCTCTTAGAAAAATCATCTCTCTCTATCATTTGTGCTACTGTGTATCTTGAAGTAAGTCCGAGTACATCAGCAAAACTCATCTTTCCAAGCCATTTAGAGTTAAACTCTACTATAGTTTTTTCAGGGTCTAAGATTTTAAAAACTTGCTGTTTATAAGTTTCAGCATTTCGTAATACATCTTCTTCGCTTAATCTAGGACGAGTCTTTGTTTTGCCGGATGGGTCTCCTATTCTTCCTGTAAAATCTCCGATAAGAAATATAACTTTATGTCCAAGTAATTGAAAATGTCTCATCTTTCTTAAAAGTACAGTATGTCCTAAGTGTATATCTGGAGCTGTGGGGTCGAAACCTGCTTTTACGGTTAATTTTTTTCCGCTTTTTAATTTCTCTTTTATCTCTTCCAAGCCTATTATTTCGCTTGCTCCTCTTGTTATTAATTCTATAGATTCTTCTAAACTATATTGTTTCTCTTCCATACTTATATTAGCCCTTATAAAATTTAAAATATATGAATCTATAATAATGTAAATTTTAATTAAAGTCAATTATTTAAAAAAATCTAAAATATATTATAATTAATAAATAATAAATTAAAAAAATATGAGGATAGAGATAAATGGAAAGTCAGATTAATAGTGTAAATGTAGAAACGGCTGTTCAACTGATAAAAACAAATAAAGATTTGAAATTATTGGATATTAGAGGCCAATATGAGGTAAAAGCTACTGGCTTTATAGAAGGAAGTATGCTTTTAGATCCTAATGATAGGCAAATTATAGAAACTATAGAGAATTTAGATAGAGATAAAGAATATTTATTATATTGTGCAAGCGGAGGACGTTCGTCAGCGGTATCGCAATATATGCTTAAAAAAGGTTTTAAACATTTAAATAACCTTATAAATGCCGGATATACAGAGCTGTCAATTGCTTTAGAAAATAGTAAATAATTTGTTTTATGCACAGGTTCCAAACATATTGCAGTTAGGAATTCCTTAATTTCTTAAAGTATATCATAGGCGTATCATAAT
>CAKVCJ010000105.1 GCA_934725655.1 uncultured Brachyspira sp. | reverse complement strand
ATATTACTTATCCGAGCATAATGGGTAATTTATTTGCTTCTAATAATACTGACAGAATAGAGAGTGCTAAGGTTTACATGTTCAGCAATAACGCTTTATTAAAGGGATATGGAGTGAATTTTCCAAATCCTGCGATAGTGGCTAAGAATGTAGCTGGTAAATATATGTTTTGTTTTATGCCTCAAAAGACAGATTCTAATAAAAAAGTAGATATTAATTTAGATATAGTTGTGGAGGCTGAGAATTATCAAAAGTTTAAGAGTTCTTTAACTTTTACTGTACAGCCTGAATATTATAATGCAGGAGATATGCCGTTATTTTCAGTTGAAGAAGTTAATGATATATCACTTATAGAAAATAAATAAATTAATTAATTGATAAAAAATATTTTTAGTTGATGTTATTGTAGAGTAATGAGATTCGTAAAGTTTGTAGTATTAGTATGTTTTATAATATTTGGTATAATGATACTAAATATCATACATAAAAATAAAACCGTGTATGATAAAAAAAATATGGTTCGTCCTTTTTCTTATAGTGATATAATTTATTGTGTAAATGGGGAGGTAAAATCTTTGGCTTCCCTTTCTTTTACAACGTCGCTTGATAATTTATCTAATTTATTTAATATAGATAGAAATATGATTCATAATAATATTTTAAAGAAGAGTATAAATATCTATGAGAATAATGCAGAAATTAATGTTTTTGTTTCAGATAGAAAAATAGAACAGATTACACTCAACATTACAAATAATATTGATATGTCTTTAAGCAGCATATTTAAAAATTTAGACAACTGCAACATTGCATTAGAAACAGAGAGAATAGAAGACTCTAATGGCGATAGTTTAGCTGAGATTTATACTCATAATGGCGATAGATATAAATTAGTGATAACGAAAACTCAAAAAGATTTGTCTGTAGATTATGTGAATTTAAAAATTAATTAATTGACATAAAATAAACATTATATATAATATTTAAAATATCTTATAGAATTCTTAAAGGACATATCGATGAAACTCAAACATACAAACAATTTTATAAAAAAAGATACAGTTGCAATCTTTGTTAAGGTTGAAAAAGAAAAGCCTAAAGTTTGTACATTTAATGATGAGTATATCAAATTATTTAATAGTTTAGTAAAAGATAAATATTATACTATATCTACTCCATTTGCATTTGCTTTTTCGAGCAATACGAGAGTAATTTATATTACTTATAAAGAAGTAAAGAATTATATTTATGAAACTTGGAAGAATGCGGGAGCTTCTTTAATAAGCATAATGAATCAGCTTCATATATCTGATATAGAAGTAGATATGGCTGAGTTATTTGCTGAAATCGGTTC
Source organism: uncultured Brachyspira sp. (assembly GCA_934725655.1). Lineage (GTDB taxonomy): Bacteria > Spirochaetota > Brachyspiria > Brachyspirales > Brachyspiraceae > Brachyspira. The sequence continues at coordinate 5,246 of CAKVCJ010000105.1, read as the reverse complement.
TGAGGAATCTTATATACAATTTTGTTTAGGAATATTTTTATCTTCTTATAGCTTTAATTATCATCTTGGTGAGAAAAGGCTTAAAGAGAAAAACAATATTAATAATATTTTACTTGTTTCTGACCATAAAAAAGATACAGAGAATGCTATTAATATTGCTTCTAATATATCTGAGCATATTTGCTGGGCGAGAGATATGGTTAATGAGCCTAGCAATGTTATTAATTCTTTAACTTTTATAGATAGGGCAAAAAAGATTGCTGAAAAGAAAAAAATAACTGCTTCTGTATTAGATGAAAAACAATTAAAGACATTAAAGATGAATGGAATATTAGGTGTTAATGCTGGAAGTAAGAATCCTCCAAGATTGCTTTGTTTGCAATATAAAAAGCCTAAGGCAAAAAAGAATATAGTATTGGTTGGTAAGGGTATAACATTCGATACTGGCGGAATGAGTTTGAAGCCTGCTGACAGTATGCTTGGAATGAAAGATGATATGGCTGGTGCTGCTGCTGTTTGCGGGGCTTTATTTTTGGCTTGTGATATGAATCTTGATGCTAATGTTACTGCTATTTGTCCATTAACAGATAATAAAACAGGAAGCGGTGCTATTAACCCAGGCGATATATTAAAGATGTATAATGGCGTTACTGTTGAGGTTGTTAATACTGATGCAGAGGGAAGGCTAATACTTGCTGATGCTCTTGCTTATGGTATAGATAAATATAAACCTGATTATATAATAGATATAGCTACATTAACAGGTGCTTGTTCTATAGCTTTGGGAAGACATGCTACAGGACTGCTTTCTACAGATGATAAATTATCTAAAGCTATTAAAGATGCTGGTGATGATACTTATGAAAGAGTATGGGAGCTTCCTATGTTTGATGAGTATAGAGAGCAAATAAAATCTGATGTTGCTGATATTAAAAACACTGGCGGAAGATATGCAGGCACTATTACAGCAGCACAATTTCTTTCATATTTTACTGAAGGCACTAAATGGGCGCATTTGGATATAGCTTGTACTTCTATATCTGATTCTGATAATAAATATTTAACTAAAGGTGCTACTGGCGTTGGGGTTTATTTGTTAGAAAAAACTATAGAAAAATTGATAGAGATTAATTAAATATAGTATTATTTATTAAAATTATAAAGCATAGAATATATATTTTATATATTCTATGCTTTTTTGATGATTAATTATTAGCAAATTTTTTTATTATTGTTTTATTTAGAAATTGATTCATATTATCAAATGTAGTTAAGCCTTCACTGCATGCGGTGGAGCTTCCGCTTGCTATAGCATATTTATATGAATCAACTATATTTAAATTTTGGCTAATACCATAAACTATTCCAGCTACCATAGAATCTCCGCTTCCTACAGAACTTATTAATTTACCCTCAGGTGCATTTCCTATATAAACTTCATCTTTGGTTACTAATATAGAACCGTCCTTTCCTAAAGATACTATCACATTTTCGCTTCCGTCTTTTATTAATTCTCTTGCATATTTTATGATATCTTCTGTTGTCTCTATTTCTTTATTGAAATATTCTCCCAATTCTTTTTTATTTGGTTTTGTAAGAAATACTTTTTCTTTTATTGCAATTTTAGAAGCTTCGTCTCTTGCATCCAATATTACTTTTATTTTTTTATTTGCTTTGGATATAATATCTTTATATATAGAATTATCTATAGAGCTTGGGACACTGCCTGATAATACTAATATGTCATTTTCTTTTATATTAGTATTTATAAAATTTAATAATTCTTCTTTTTTATCTTCTGATATATTAGGAGATTTGCCTGCTATTTCAGTTTCAGTTTTTGAGGTTTTTAATTTAATATTTATCCTAGTATCTTCATCTAAAAGTATAAAATTTTCTTTAATTCCGTATTCTTTAAGATTTTTTCTTATATAGTCTCCTGTAAATCCGCCGCAAAAACCTAAGGCAACAGAATCTATATTGAAATTCTTTAATACCTTAGAAACATTTATTCCCTTTCCTCCAGCTAATGTATAAGCATTGTTTGATTTATTTAATTCTCCCTCTTCAAAATCATTAATATCTACATAATAATCTACTGCTGGATTTAATGTTAAAGTGTATATCATAGATAATTCTCCTAATTTGTTATTTTTATTAATTTATAATGTATAAGCCTTTTAATTTGTTTTTTATATTATCATCTATTTCTTTTGCGTTTGTTATTAAATAAGAGTCCTCTAAACTGCAAAAATTTATTAAACTCTCTTTATGTAATTTAGATTCATCGCATAGAAAGTAAGTTTTATTTGCCTTTTTTAAAACCTCGCTTTTTATTAAAGCCTCCTCACTATCTAGGGTAGAGTATCCATTTACACTAATACCATTAGCCCCCATAAATGCTAAATCAAAATTGAAATTTTTTAAAGATAAAACAGCACTGCCCCCAACCAAAGCCCCAGTAAGAATTTTTATTTTGCCGCCTATTAAATAAGTTTCTATTTTTCTCTTATAAAGTTCATCTATATGACATATACCATTAGTTATAACTGTTATATCTTCTATCTCTCCTAAATATTTAATCATAGCAAATACACTGCTTCCAGCATCCAAATATATTCTATTTCCTTTTTCCACAAAAGAACTAGCAAACTTAGCTATTTGTTCTTTTTCTTTGGAATATATTTCTTTTTTGTATATTAAGCTTTCTTCATTGCTATTAACTAATACCGCCCCTCCATGAACCCTTCTTATTTTGCCGGCATCTTCAAGAAATGTTAAATCTCTTCTTATAGTAGCCTCAGATACATTTAATCTTTCTATCAATTCTTCTATCTTTATATTTCTTTTTTCTTTTATAATTTCTAATATCAACTCGTATCTGCTTATTTTGAGCATTTTCATTCCATTATTTTTTATATAATAATTATACAAGATAATTTTTTTAAATCAATCAAAAACAATCAAAATATTTCAAAAAGTTTCAAAATGATGTTAACTTACTCTATTTGTTTTCATTTTATAAACTTTGTCGGCTATATTGAGCGTAGAAAGCCTATGCGAAACCAAAACGATGGTTTTATCTTTGCTATTATCTTTTACAGATTTTAATATAACAGCTTCATTTAAACTATCAAGATTGCTTGTAGGCTCATCAAGAAGCATGAATGGTGCTTTGTGTAAGAAGCTTCTTGCTATACCTATTCGTTGTTTTTCTCCGCCTGATAAAGTGTCCCCGAGTTCTCCTACATTAGTATCATACCCGTTTGGAAGGCTCATTATAAAGTCATGTAATGATGCTTTTTTGCAGGCTTCAATAACTTCTTCTCTTGCGGCATTTTTATCTGCTATTTTTATATTATTTTCTATAGTGTCTTTAAAAATAGATGTTTCTTGCGTTACATAGCTTTCTAAATCTCTAAGAGAATCTGTGTTGATATCTTTTATATTAGCATCAGATATTTTTAAGCTTCCTTTTTTAATATCCCAAAAACGCATAAATAGTTTAAGCAGTGTAGATTTACCGCTTCCGCTTTTTCCGCTTATGCCTATTATCTTATTAGGTTCTATTTTTAAATTATAATCATTTAATATCTCTTCGCCTTCATAATCAAAGCATACATTTTCGCATTCAAGCCCATTAAACTCTAAATTACTCTCTCCGTCATAAACTTCTTCTACAATAGGCTTTTCTGCAAGCAAATTAAGCACCCTCTCTCCGCTTGCTAATGTCATAAATAAATTATTTGATAAATTACTCAATGCTATCACAGGGCCGAAAGAACTTGCCATTGCTATAGTAGGTATTAATATATTAGATAAATTTTTGTCTTTTGATATTAATATGCTTACAACAAGAATAGCCAATGTAAATAGTGATACTGCTGAAGCGGTAAGCCCAGATATTATGCCTTCATACTGTTTTAGCTTTTTATTTAAATCCATCAAGTCGTCAGTTTTGCTTTCTATTGTTTGTATTCTTTTTTCTCCGTATCCAAATTTAAGTATCTCTTTTATACCCCATAAGCTGTCAAGAAAATAACTGTTTAATTTACCAAAATTATTTCTGTATTCCATTCCGTCATTCTTTCCAAACTTTGATGAAAAATAAGGAATTATAAAACCTATAGTAAAATATCCAAGCAAAGCAATAACACCTAATATAATATTAAAACTTCCTATAAATATTGTCATTATTATTGAAGTTAATACGCCTATAGCTATTGGTGAAATTGTATGAGCATAAAACACTTCAAGAAGTTCAATGTCGCTTGTAATTAGTGCTATTAAATTTCCTTTATCTCTTCCTTCAAGTTTTGCAGGAGATAATTTTCTTAGAGCCTTAAAAACTTTATCTCTAATAAGAGCAAGCAATTTAAAAGCTATAAAGTGATTGCTTAACTGTTCAACATAGTGAAGCAAACCTCTTAAGGCTGCAAGCACCAAAACAGTAATAAATATTGTTTTTATTGTAAAGAAATTATTTAACCCCAAAAAAGTTAATATGGCATATCCGCCTAATATTGTTATAGATATAGCACACAAGAATCCCAAGACTCCTGTAGTTATTGCCAATATCATAACATGCATAAGCGGAGCAATTAGTCCGATTAATTGTGCCATAATTTTAATACCGCTTCTTCGCATCATTTAAACTCCAATTTATTATTTTTATTAAGTAATTTATTAATTGTTTTTTATTGTTTTTTCCAGCCTTCACCATATTATATTATCAACTTTTTTGTCGCTCTCGCTGTGCGGACTTCGTCAAAAAGTTGCAAAAAACGCAAGTACTATAGTTTATATATTAGGAATATGCCTAAAATAAATCCAAAGCATACTTTCTAAAATGCAGTTCTTTTGGTTATTTTATACCAATAAAAGAACTGGGGGCGTGGGGGCAAAGCCACTACAAATAAGAAAATATAATTTTTTAAATATATAATTATATAGCTATGCTTAAATTCTCTCCTTTTGTTATGCTCTCTAAATTTGTCTGCTCATTAAATATTCTCGCATACTCTCCATTTATACTCATCAATTCATTATGAGTGCCTTCTTCCTCTATAACACCGTCTTTTAAGAAATATATCTTGTCTGAAGGTATGCAGCTATAAAGCCTATGAGATATCAATATAACGGTCTTCTCTTTAGCAATATCTCTTATAATCTCCATAATGCTCTCCTCACTTTCAACATCAACATTAGAAGTAGCCTCATCAAATATATATATATCAGCATTAAAA
>CAKVCJ010000104.1 GCA_934725655.1 uncultured Brachyspira sp. | reverse complement strand
TGGGTTATTTATATTATAAGGAATACCTACTTTTTTTAACTAAAAAATGTGCAATATCTCTGGCTCCTAAACAAAAATATTTATTTTTGCTATTGCAATATTATTAGAAGTATTATATAATTCATACAAAAATAAGATAAGGAGAAGATGTATGAAGTCATTTTTCAAACATTTCAATCAAACTAACATATCTATTATTCTCCTATCTCTCATTATTATCCTGTAAAGTTTTCTCTTACAAAAATTAATACACACAAAAAATAAAAAAAATAATAATAAATTGTATTCTGTATATATTTGTATATACTGGTAATACTGTATTTTAGGAGATTTTTATGCAATTGAATGGTTCAGATATTTTAATTGAAGTTTTAATAGAACAGGGGGTAGATACTGTATTTGGTTATCCTGGCGGGGCGGCTTTAAACATATATGATGCTATTTATAAATATAGAGATAAAATAAAACATATAATGCCGGTTGATGAGGTTGGGGCTTGTCATGCTGCTGACGGATATGCAAGAGCAAGCGGAAAGACAGGCGTAGTAATCGCTACAAGCGGCCCGGGAGCAACCAACTTGGTAACGCCATTAGCTACTGCATATATGGATAGTGTGCCTTTAATTGCTATTACTGCAAATGTGCCTACAAGTTTGATAGGTAAGGATTCTTTTCAAGAGGTTTATATTGCAGGAATAACGATGACTATTACGAAGCATAATTTTGTTGTTAGAGATATTAATAATTTAGCTGATACAATTAGAAAAGCTTTTTATATAGCCAATACAGGAAGAAAAGGCCCTGTTTTAATAGACATACCAAAAAACATTACAGCAGCAGAAGCTGAATTCAAAAGAAGAGAAAAATTTACTCCTAAACCTATTCAAATAAGTTCTGAAGATGAAAATACTATAAAAGAAGTTGCAAAATTAATAAATGAATCGAAAAGGCCTATCATATATTTTGGGGGCGGGGCAAAAGATTCAAGCGGCAAATTAAGAGAGTTTATGATTAATTCCAATATACCTTCAGTGCATACATTAATGGGGGCTGGGGTATTAGGTTATAATGAAAAATTAAATATTGGTTTGCTTGGAATGCATGGTTCTGCTACGGCGAATAAGGTTATGAATGAAGCTGATTTGATTCTTGCTATAGGTACAAGATTTAGCGACAGAGTTGCTTTGAATACTTCTAAATTTGGCGGGGCTGCTAAAAAAGTGCATATAGATATTGATAAGAGTGAGATTAATAAAAATGTTAATGTTGATTACAGTATAATAGGCGATTTAAATGATGTATTAGATAGATTTAATAAACTTGTAAAAAGAGTTAAAGATGATGAATGGGTAAAATATTTATCTGATTTGAGATTAAAAGAAAAAGAAGAAAATTCTAAAAGAAATACAAATAAAGACGGAATATATCCAAGCAAAGTTATGAATATAGTAGGGGAAAAAACTAAAGATGAAGCTATTTATGTTACAGATGTTGGACAGCATCAGATGTGGGCTGTTCAGTATATAAGGCATACTAAACCGAGGAGTTTTATAACAAGCGGAGGTTTAGGAACTATGGGGTTTGGATATGGGGCTGCTATTGGTTCTAAGATTGCCATGCCAGATAGGAGAGTAATACATATAACTGGAGACGGCTCTTTTTATATGAATTTAAACGAGGTATCTACTGCAGTTGAATATGATTTGCCTATTATAACTATAATACTTAATAACAGCACATTGGGTATGGTTAGGCAATGGCAGACTATATTTTATGAATCTAGGTATTCAAGCACTGATATTAATAAAAAAATGGATTATGTTAAGGTTGCTGAAGGTTTTGGGGCGAAAGGCTTTAGATGCGAAACTATAAGTGAATTTGAGAATGCTTTTGAAGAGGCATTAAAATGTAAAAGTCCTGTATGGATAGAATGCATTATAGGTAAAGATTTGAGGGTTTTGCCTATGATTCCAGCCGGCGGAACTATAGATGATATAATAGTAGATTAAAAATAGTAGGAGTAAAAAAATGAATAATAAACAAAGAAGGGTTTTGGTTTTATTTGTAGATAATAGTTCTGGGGTATTAAACAGAATAACTTTATTGTTTAGTCAAAAGGGTTTTAATATAGAAACTATTACCTGTTCTGTAACTTGCGTTCCAAGCATATCAAGAATGACTATAGTTACAGAGGGAGATGATTTGCATATTACACAAATTATGAAACAAACTTCAAAGCTTATAGAGGTTCATTCTGTGCATTTAATAGATCATTGCAACAGCATAATAAGAGATTTGTTGTTAGTAAAAATAGAGATAAATGATTCTAATAAACGCAGAGTTTGTGATATTACTAACGCTCATAATGGGCTTATACTTGATATAGGAAGCAAGAGTATGATAGTAGAAATTACAGCTTCTGCTTCTATAATAGACGGTTATTTAGATGCTTTAAAAGATTTTAATATATTAGAGCTTTCAAGAACTGGGGTAACATCTATACAGCTTGGCGATGATGTTCCTGATATGAATATAATAAATAATTTTGAGTTTTAACAATTTTCAATAATTTATAATAAATATTTAAACAAAATTAAAAAAACAAACATTTAAGGAGAAATAAAATGATAAAAAAATATTATGATGCTGATTGTAATCTAGGTTTATTAGATGGTAAAACTATAGCTATAATGGGATACGGCAGTCAGGGGCATGCTCATGCTCAAAATTTAAAAGACAGCGGAATGAATGTAATTGTAGGACTTAGAAAAGACAGTGCGAATTGCAAAAAAGCTGAGGAAGCAGGATTTAAAGTAATGGAAGTATCAGAGGCTGCTAAGCTTGCAGATATAGTAATGATGCTTGTTCCTGATGAGGTTTCAGCTGATATATATAATAGTCAGGTAGCTCCATATATGAAAGAAGGAAATGTATTAATGTATGCACATGGATTTAATATTCATTTCCAATTTGTGGTGCCTGCTAAAAATATAGATGTAATAATGGTTGCTCCAAAAGGACCTGGACACACTGTAAGAAGTCAGTATTTGGAAGGAAGAGGAGTGCCAAGTTTAATAGCAGTTTATCAGGATTTCAGCGGAAGGGCTAAAGATTATGCTTTGGCTTATGCTTCTGGAATAGGTGCGGGACGTGCCGGCATACTTGAGACAACATTTAGAGAAGAGACAGAAACTGACCTTTTTGGTGAGCAGGCAGTATTGTGCGGTGGTGTTACAGAGTTAATGAAAGCTGGTTTTGACACTTTAGTAGAAGCAGGTTATGAACCAGAAATGGCTTATTTTATAAAAAGGTTTTAACAATGAGAAAGATTAAAATTTTTGATACTACTTTAAGAGATGGAGAACAATCTCCTGGTTGTACTATGAATTTGGCTGAAAAATTAGAAATGGCAGCTGAATTGGATAAATTAGGCGTTGATATAATAGAGGCAGGTTTTGCTATATGTTCTGATGACGATTTCAATGCCATAAGAGAAGTAAGCAAGGTTGTAGAGAATGCAAAATTGGTAAGCTTGGCAAGATGCAATAAAAAAGATATAGACAGAGCTTATGAGGCACTTGCTGAGGCAAAACATCCTATGCTTCATACATTTATAGCTACAAGTGATATACACTTAAAGTATAAATTAGAGATGACCAGAGAGCAAGTATTAGAAACTATAAAAGAATCTGTTTCTTATGCTAAAACCAAATTTGAGTTTATAGAGTTTTCTGCAGAAGATGCATCAAGAAGCGACAGAGAGTTTTTAGCAAAGGCATATACTACAGCAATAGAAAATGGAGCTACTACAATAAATGTTCCTGATACTGTAGGATATACTACTCCTGTTGAGATGGCTGACTTAATAAAATATTTAAAAGAGAATGTTAAGGGCATAGAGAATGTTGATATATCTGTGCATTGTCATGATGATTTAGGACTTGGCACTGCTAATTCTTTGTCTGCGGTGTTGGCTGGTGCTACTCAGGTAGAATGTACTATTAATGGAATAGGGGAACGTGCAGGTAATGCAAGTTTAGAAGAGATTGTAATGGGAATAAAAACAAGAAAAGATTTTTATAATGCATACACTGATATTAACACTAAACGTATTTATAAAATTTCAAAATTACTTTCTACTATTTCAGGTATGGTTGTAGCACCAAATAAGGCTATAGTGGGTTCTAATGCTTTTGCTCATGAGGCTGGTATTCACCAACATGGAGTGTTAAAAGAGCGTTCTACTTATGAGATTATGAATGTTGAAGATATAGGCATACCTCAAAACAAAATGGTGTTAGGAAAACATTCTGGCAAACATGCTTTTAAAGATAGAATCGAATCTTTGGGTTATGACATTGATGATAAGACTTTAGAAGATAAGTTTGTAGAGTTTAAAGCTTTGGCAGACAAAAAAAAGATAGTTACTGATTCTGATATAGAGGCATTATTAATAGGAAATACAAATATAGAAAATCCTACCTACACATTAAAAAGCTTTATGGTTAATGACAGTGATTCAATATCTTCTTTTGCTTCTGTATCTATAATTGACAATAAAGACAATGTTGTTGAGGCTATAGGTAAAGGAAACGGACCTATTGATGCGGCATTTGGAGCTATTGACTCTGTAACATCAAATAGAGCTAAATTGGTTACATATACTATTAATGCTATTACTGAAGGGGAAGATGCTTTAGGAGAGGTTATTGTAAGACTTGCTTCTGATGATAAAACAGTTATTGGAAGAGCTGTAAGTACTGATATTATACAGGCAAGTTTGATGGCTTATATTAATGGTTTGAATAAATTATAATTTTCATATAGGGCTTATGCAATTTTTAATAGATTGTAAAAGCCCTTTTTTATGATAGAATAAGACATTTATTTTTATGAATTATTGCAGAAAATTATAAAAAATAAAAATCACAGTCATTGTATATTTTTGTATAATGATTTTTAGTGTAAATTAATTGAAGGATACAAATATGACTATTACTCAGAAAATTTTGGCTGCACATGCAGGTGTTGATAAGGTTGAGGCAGGCGAGCTTATAATGGTTAGAACGGATTTAGTTTTAGGCAATGATATAACAAGTCCTGTTGCTATAAATGAGTTTGAAAAATATGGTTTTAATAAAGTTTTTGATAAAGAAAAGATTGCTTTAGTTATGGACCATTTTGCTCCGAACAAAGACATCAAAGCTGCAGAGCAATGTAAGCAATGCAGGGATTTTGCTAATAAGCATGATATTACACATTATTATGATGTGGGTGATATGGGTGTTGAGCATGCGCTTTTACCAGAGAAGGGTTTAGTTGCTCCAGGTGAAGTTATAATTGGGGCGGATTCTCATACTTGTACTTATGGGGCTTTTGGTGCTTTTTCTACTGGTGTTGGAAGCACTGATATGGCTGCGGCTATGGCTACTGGAAAGGTTTGGTTTAAGGTGCCTGCTGCTATTAAGTTTAACCTTAAAGGGAGGTTAAAGCCAAATGTATCTGGGAAGGATGTTATACTTCATATTATAGGTATGATAGGGGTTGACGGTGCGTTATACAAATCTATGGAGTTCAGAGGCGAAGGAGTTTCATCTCTTACTATGGACGACAGAGCTTGTATTTCCAATATGGCTATTGAGGCTGGGGCTAAAAACGGAATATTTGAAGTTGATGATAAAACTATAGAATTCTTAAAAGATATAGTAAAAAGAGATTATACTATTTTTAAAGCTGATGATGATGCAGTTTATGAAAAAGAGTATGATATTGATTTATCTGCAATTGAACCTACAGTTGCTTGTCCTCATTTACCAGAGAACACAAAAGAAGCTAAAGAATTAAAAGACATAAAAGTTGATCAGGTTGTTATAGGCTCTTGTACAAATGGAAGATTATCTGATATGGCTATTGCTGCCAACATTTTAAAAGGCAAAAAAATAGCTAAAAATGTAAGATGTATAATAATTCCTGCTACACAGAAAGTTTATAAAGAATGCATAAAATTAGGTTATATGGATATATTTATTGATGCAGGATGTGCGGTATCTACTCCTACATGCGGGCCTTGTTTGGGTGGGTATATGGGAATACTTGCACATGATGAGGTTGCTGTTGCCACAACTAATAGAAACTTTGTTGGAAGAATGGGGGATAAAACTTCAAAAGTATATTTGGCTAGTCCTGCTACAGCTGCATACAGTGCTTTGACAGGCTACATAACAGAGCCTAAATAATAGAGATATTTCAAAATGTATTTAGAATAATTAAGTATAAAATTTTTTAATTATAGATATAATACATTATATAAATTATAATTTTGGATATAAAATTGCAGTCCTTTTGCTTCTTTGGGTCATACCCACAGGTACTTCCTTCGGTCGCCAAAAGAAGTGGGGTATGGGGCAAAGCCCCAGAAAATTAAAAATAATTAATTTTACGGCTGAAAGTTTTTATGAATGTAGTTTTTTATAGCCGTATTTATTATGTATAATAATTATTAAATTAATATAGGAGATAATATGAAAGCTAAAGGTTTCGTTCATAAATATGGAGATAATGTTGATACTGATGTTATTATTCCTGCAAGATATTTAAATACTGCT
>CAKVCJ010000103.1 GCA_934725655.1 uncultured Brachyspira sp. | reverse complement strand
AACAAGAATATTTTTTAATAGATAGAGACTTATATTTACAAAGACCAGATTTAAGATATTGTAAGAGAACATTATTTGGAGCTTGTCCTCCAAAGGGTCAAGAGTTGGAAGACCATTATTTTGGTGCTATAAAACCAAGAGTTTTAGAGTTTATGAAAGAGTTAGATAATGAACTTTGGAAACTTGGTATTATAGCCAAAACTGAACATAATGAAGTAGCCCCTGGTCAATATGAACTTGCACCAGAGTTTACAATAACTAATATGGCAACTGACCAAAACCAAATTACAATGGAGCTTATGAAGGTAATAGCAGAAAAGCATAATTTAGCTTGTATTTTGCATGAAAAACCTTTCTCTGGAGTTAATGGCAGCGGAAAACATAATAACTGGTCTATAGCTACAGATACAGGACTTAATTTATTTGAACCTGGTAAAACACCTTCAGAAAATAAGCAGTTTTTATTATTTATAGTAGCTGTAATGAAGGCGATTGATGAATATCAGGATTTACTTAGAGCAACAACTGCTAGTGCAAGTAATGATCATCGTTTAGGAGCTGCTGAGGCCCCTCCTGCTATAATATCAATATTCCTTGGAGATGAACTTACTGAAATAATAGAGTCTATGGAAAACTCTAAGAAATACAAAAAAAGAGAAGCTGTTGAAATGGAAATGGGGGTAGCTGCTCTTGCAAGATTTACAAAAGATGCAACAGATAGAAATAGAACTTCTCCTCTTGCTTTTACTGGAAATAAATTTGAGTTTAGAATGGTGGGTTCAAGTTTATCAGTATCTGGCCCTAATATAGTATTAAATACAATAGTAGCTGAAGCATTATCACAATTTGCTGATATATTAGAAAAATCTTCAGATTTCGATAAAGATTTAGATGAGCTATTAAAAGAAAATATTAAAAAACATAAAAGAATAATTTATAATGGAAATAATTATTCTGAAGAATGGGTAAAAGAAGCTAATAAGAGAGGTTTATGCAATTTAAAAACAACTCCCGAAGCACTTGAAACATTTATAGCTCAAAAAAATATAGATTTGTTTACAAAACATAAGGTTTTAACAAAAGCTGAAGTTCTTTCAAGATATGAAATAAGCTTAGAAGAATATACTAAAGTAATTAATATTGAAGCACTTACTTTAATAGATATGATTAATAAATATATTATACCATTTTCTTTAGATTATACTGAAGAGCTTGTTAATATATGTGAAAAGAAGAAAAGTTTAAAAATAAAATATGATATAGAAAAAGATTTATTAGACAGATTAACTAATTTAACTAATAATCTTTACAAGAAACTAAGAACTTTAGAAGATTATTTATCTGAAGCAAAAAAGATAAAGAATGTATCAAAGTCTAGTATATTTTTTAGAAATAAAATATTTACTTGTATAGAAGATATGCGTCCTATAATTGATGAATTAGAAAGAACTGTTTCTAAAAAACATTGGAAGCTTCCAACTTACGGTGATATGTTATACAGTTTAGCTTAAAAAATATAATGTTGATTTAATAAATAAGGCTTGCAAAATAATATATTTTCTGCAAGCCTTATTATTACAAAATCAATAATCTATATCAACTATTCTTCCTCTTCTTGTTACTTCAAGTTCTACACCATTACTAAGTTCTACATGATACAAACCATCGTCCATTTCTACTTTCCAAATTCTTGCTCTTGGATAATATCTTTTTACTGCATTTTTTACAGCTCTTGGAACTTGACTAAGAGGAACAATCCAATCAGCAAAAAGAGAAGAACTTCCAATTATAGAAAAAGCAAATAATAAACAAAATAATTTTTTCATAAATTACCCCTTTTTTTTATTTATAGTATTAAATTATCTTATAGTTATATTATAGTATAATTTTAAGCTAATGTCAATTTATTTTACAATAAAATAATATTTTTTTACAATTTTTTTATTATTTTTTAAGAAATTTAGATAAAATTTTACATTTTTATTCTATAAAATAAAAAAGGTTTACAAATCAATATTTGCAAACCTTTTTATATTTACATTTTTATTTTACTAAATTATTTATGATACGCTCCGACAGCTTCTTTTATATCATCATCAACCATAATAGAGTTCATACTATCTTTAGCAGAGCGGGCAAAGAACTCTAATCTATTTACAGTATTAACTTCGCTAGCACCAGCATCCATATCCAAATAAAGAAGATTTAAATTAGGGTATATAGTTTTAAGCCTAGTTTCAATACCGCGGGCTATAATATGGTTAGCAATACAACCAAAAGGCTGCAAACAAAGCACATTATTAATATTCTCTTCAGCAAAAGTAGCTATCTCACCAGGTAAGAGCCAAGCTTCACCAAATTGATTTGTCATAGCTGTAACTTTAGCAGCATTTTCTGCAATCTGCCTTATATGGTGTACAGGTCTAAATCCTTTAAACTTAGACATTATTTGGTTTATAGAATCTATTCTAGCATCTATAACTTTCTCAGACAATTTAGAACCATAATATCCAAGTAAAGACACCTCTCTAGCATTAGTTTCTTTATTAACCTGAGCACTTATAACCTTTTGTACAAAGAAATCAAATACAGGAGGAACTATAACCTCTATTCCTTTAGCCATAAGCCAATCACAAACATCACCATTAGCAAAGTTGTTGTATTTTACATATATCTCGCCAACAAGCCCTGCCTTAGGCAATACTAAGTCTTTAGTTTCAATAGCATTAAACTCTTTAACAGCCTGTTTTAATAATTTATCAGTATCATTAAGGCTAAAATCTTTAGGATGTAAAGCTATATATTTATTAGCAAGAGCTAAAGATTCGCCTCTATTAACCTCACGTACAGCCGTATAATAATACATTGCAGATATAGCATCAGCATAAGGCATAGCAACTATACCTTCTTTCATCAGATCAATCTTAGAAAGTTTAAACCCAGGCTGATCATTAATAACAGTTAAACCCACAGTAATAACAGGCACATTAGGATAACCAGCATTAATTAAACCTCTTTTAATAAGTGAAGCATAATTACTAGCTCTGCATTGTCCGCCTGTTTGAGTGATGCCGGCAGCTATTTTATCAGGGTCATATTTTCCGCTTTGTACAGCTTTTACAATATCTCCAACTATTATTGTAGCTGGATAACATATATCTTGGTTAGCATATCTTAAACCAGTTTCTACCGATTCAACATCAGGTTCAGGAAGAGCTATTGTATCATATCCGCTTCTTTGAAGTAAAGTTAAAATCATAGGGTCATAGAAATGCCCGAATTTAGGTACAAGTATTGCACGCTTATCATTTTTTTCATATCTCTTAATAACAGTTCTTTCTGGTTTTTCTTTTGGTATAAAATCACCTTTCATCTTCATACTTTCTATCATAGAACGTATTCTAAGTCTTATGCTTCCTGGGCTTGAAATTTCATCAACTTTTATCAAAGTAGGATTTTTACCATAAGCATTAAGTATTGATTTTATCTCATCAGAAGTAGTGGCATCAGGACCGCAGCCGAAACTATTAATTTGTACAACTTCAAGTTTTATATCTTTTTGCTTAGCTGCCCATAAAACAGCTTTAAACATCTTATTAGGATAAGACCATTGTGTTAATACTTGAACATCTGCAAGAGATTCATCAATATCAAGCCCATCTTCTGTAAGCACATTAATACCAAATGAAGCAATAGTTTCTGGTATTTTATGATTGATTAATGGGTCTATATGATAAGGTCTGCTTACTATAAGTATAATCGGCGTTTGTGTTTCTTTAGCATGCTCTATTATTTTTTTGCCTTCTTCTTTTAATTCTGCTTTTATTCTCTCTTGTTCTTTTAAAGCTAATTTAAATGCTCTGTCAAAATCTTTTTTATCTATACCGAGTGTTTTTACAAAATAAGCCTTACAGCCTTTATAAAGTAAATCCTCATTTAAGAAAGAAATTGTCGGGGTATCAAAAGCTATACCGTATTTAGTTAATGGGCTTATAGAGCTGTCTATTACATCTGGATAGCCAGTAACAACAGGACAATTATAACTATTATTGCTGTTATCATTTTCTTTTTTCTCTAAAACAACAGAAGGATAGAATATTCTATCTACATTAGATTCTATTAAATCATATATATGTCCGTTAGCAATTTTAGCAGGGAAACATATATTATCACTCATAACAGTACCAGAACCCTTCTCCGCTATAGCCATGCTTGAAGGAGAGGATAATTGTACTCTATATCCGCATTCTACAAGTATAGTAGCCCAGAATGGGAAGTTTTGATACATATTAAGTACGCGAGGTATTCCTATAACCCCTTTTACATCCTCTGAAGCAGGCGCTAAAGGTCTGTCAAATAATAAAGAAAGTTTTTTCTGGGTAATATCCATTCCGTAATTTCTTTCTTTTGAACCTTTATTAGTGAATATTCTTTCACATTTATTGCCTGTATAGAAGGATTTATTATCTTTAAATTTTAATCTTGTAACAGTACAGAGGTTTTCGCATCCTTTACAAGTAAGCTGTTTTCTCTCATAATCATTAGCTTCCTGTAAATTATCTAAACCTATGAATGTTGTATCTTCTTTTTCTTTTTTGTAAGTATCTAAAGCGAGCAATGCACAGCCATAAGCCCCCATAAGTTCAGATATATCAGGACGAATAACTTTTTTGTTTAAGAATTTCTCTACAGAGCGAAGCACCGCAGCATTTTTAAAAGTACCCCCCTGAACAACTATATGTTCACCCAAAATAGAAGTGTCTGTAATTTTTAATACTTTAGTGAAACAGTTTAAAGTAACACTCTTAGCAAGACCTGCAGAAATGTCAGCAACAGAAGAGCCTTCTCTTAAAGATTGTTTTACTTTACTATTCATAAACACTGTACAGCGGCTTCCCAAATCGCAAGGACTTTGAGATTCGCATGCAATATTAGCAAAGTCAGCTACTTTATAGCCCATACCGCGTGCAAACGTTTCTATAAATGAACCGCAGCCTGATGAACAAGCCTCATTTATTTCAATATTTTCTATAATGCCGTTTTTAATAAATATAGCCTTCATATCCTGTCCGCCTATATCAAGAATGAAGCTTACATCTTTATCAAAAGCTTTAGCTCCTCTATAGTGAGCCATAGTTTCTACAATACCCTCGTCCATATTGAAAGCAGCTTTTATTAAATCTTCTCCATAACCTGTAACGGCAGTTCTTGCTATATTTATGTTAATGTTTTTTTCAGATAATTCTTTTTTAATCTCTGTGAGTCCTTCTGTAACAGCACTCACTGGGTTTCCATTATTGTTTCTATAATGTCTCAATACTACTCTGCCCTCTTCATCAATAATAACTATTTTTGTAGTAGTAGAACCAGAGTCTATACCCAAGAAAGTATTTTTATTATTAACGGTTTCCACATCAGCAGATTTTACTTTATCTTTGCTATGTTCATCTGCCCATTTTTCATATTCTTCTTGTCCGCTGAACAATGCTTCTCTATGTTTAGAATTAGTTGTTTTTACATCAGAAGAAATATTTTCTACTAATTTTATAAAATCAGAAATTTTTATTGCTGTTTGCTCTTCATCTTCTGAAAAAGCAGCTCCTATTGCAGCAGTTAATTCAGGGTGATCAACTGTATACATATCATCTTCTGTAGCATTTAAGAGTGTTAAAAATGTTCTTCTTAATTCTGGAAGAAATGTTAAAGGTCCGCCTGTAAATAATATTTTAGGCTTAATTTCAAAACCTTTGGCAAGTGTATTAATTGTTTGAACAGCCACTGCTTGGAATATACTTTTAGCAATATCAGTCTTTGGTATGTCGCGGCTAATAAGAGTTTGTACATCTGTTTTAGCAAATACACCGCATCTGCTTGCCATTGGATAGATAGATGTAGATGCTTCTGCCAAAGTTGAAAGTTCTGACGGATGAACATTTAAAAGTGTTGCCATTTGGTCTATAAAAGCACCAGTTCCGCCAGCACAGTTGCCATTCATCCTTATATCAGCTTTGAAATTGTCATCAAATACTATGATTTTAGCATCCTCTCCGCCTATATCAATCAATGTCCTTCCATAAGGATAAATCTTTCTAATAGCTGTTGAAGAAGCTATTACCTCTTGTACAAAACTAATCCCTGTCTTCTCACTAATCCCCATACCAGCAGTGCCTGTCATAGATACTAATAACTCTATATCTCCATGATTACTTTCTAACTCTCTTAATATAGAAAGTAATGTTTCTTTGACATCAGCATTGTGTCTAGTATAAGTTTTAAATATCATATTGTTTTTATTATCATATACAACCATTTTTGCGGTAGTTGAACCAATATCAATACCTGCTTTATAAATAATTTTCATATATTTTCTCCATAAACAAAAATTAAATATCTATATATAAAAGCCATAAACTTTCTTTTTAGTCTATAACCATATTATGCATATTTACTTGAATAATATTAGTAACATGTTTTTTTATATGCTCTTCTGATATATTACCATAAGATAATATCACTATCACATCATCTTTCTTAGCTAAATGGACATACTTACCATTTATGCTTATTATACCAGTATTTGCTATTCCCTTTATAACCTCAGCTTCAAATCTGTTATTATTACTAAGGTTAATTATAGATACTATATCCCCCTCAAGTATATCAGATTTATCCA
>CAKVCJ010000102.1 GCA_934725655.1 uncultured Brachyspira sp. | reverse complement strand
AAATTTTATAATTTAATTGTACATTAAAATGCACTCCCCCGCACGACTAAGAAGTTATAATTAAAGTATAGCATTAAAGTGCGGCAAGGCGGTACAGCTCGTACGCGGAAAAAGTTGAAGAAAAAACTCAAAAATATTTTTCATAAGCTCCTAAATATTCACTATACACAAAAAATAATATTTAATTTAAACAATAAACATACTTTTTCCGAGAATCAATGTAGTAAAATTAATTTTTATTATGATGAGTAAATATGGCTATAATAGAGTTTAAATTACCAACAAGAATAAAATTCGGAATTGATTCTATAGAATGTCTTCATGACACAATTAAACAATACGGCGGCAGAGTTGTTATTGTAACAGATGGAAATTCTTTTAATCAAATAGGCGTAATAGATAGAATAGTAAGCAAATTAGAAGATAGTTTAATGAATGTTATGGTTTATTCCAAAGTCAATTCAAGCTCTAATAGTGATGCTTCAGATGTTATAGCAAATTTAGTTAGATACAGTAAAGCAGAATGCATAGTAGCTATAGGAGGATTCAAAGTACAAAATATTGCTAAAGGAGCTTCGGTTGTAGTTACTAACAGCGGAGAAGCTTCCGATTATGTGTCTGGCCAAACTGTATATCATAAGCCGTTCCCGTTAATATCAATACCTACTATACTCGGCTCTTTATCAGAAATTACTACAGGAATGTATTTAGTAGATAAATATGATGGAATATGCAAAGAATCTACAGATAAAAATATATATGCAAGCGACTCTATAATAGACCCTTCTCTATATACTACTGTGCCTGTAAAATATTCTATAAGCAGTGCTTTAAGTGTATTTGCTATGGCTTTTGATTTATATATGAGTACTACTCTAAATGATATAAATGCACCTATTATTCATAATGCTATGAAAACTAGTATTAAAGGTTTAACTAAATTAATATTAGACAGCTCTAATGTAGAGAATATATCAAATATAGCTATAGCTAATATGATGTGTGCTATGGCTAGCTCTAATGCCAAACTTGGTGCTTTGAGGGCTTTATCTATAGCTGTTAATAATATGTATTCTGTTAATAAATCAATTATTGCTTCTATGCTTCTTCCGCATATTATGGAATATTATATCCCCGTTGTGCCTGACAAATATACTATACTTGCAGATTTCATTAATGGTGTTGACCCTGAAATGACTCCTTTTGAAATAGCAAGCCAAAGCGGTGAATATATTAAAAAGCTCCTTCACGACCTTAATTTGCCTCGAAGACTCAATGAAATAAATATAGACAGAAGCAAATTCAATAATGTTGCCGATATAGCCTTAACTTACAGCGGTATGGATAAACTCCCTAAAGCTATGACGCATGATGCTATCACTACAATATTAGATCAAGCTTATTAAAAAAATAAATAATTCTTTTTAATCATCATCATCATTCTTAGGCGAATATTTATGCGGATGTTTATGCAGATAGTCTATTAATTTTTTATTAGGTTTATACTTACTTACAGAAGGAAGAGTTTTATAATCTAAAAGCGAAGCATTATATTTTTCTGCATATTTATTGTATGCCAAACATAATAAATATTCCAAATCAACCGTATCAAGCAAATTATAATGTATGAGAGAATCTATTGCCGTTTCATCTTTAGTGTCTAAATAATAATTCCAAAGCAAAACAGCGGTGTATCCGTTCACACCAAGCATATCATCTCCCCTATCTATACCAACATCCTGCTCTATTTTTTTTAATCCGCCGGTATATCCCAAATCCTTTAACACAAAACGTAAATCTATCTGAGCACATTTTATTTTTGTATTAAAATATCGCTCCAAAAAAGGTATATCAAAACAAGAACCATTAAAAGTAACAACTATAGAATAATTTTTTATATAATCCAAAAAATCTCTTTCATTTTTGCCATGAACAAAAACCTGCATATCCTTCCCATCATAGCACCCTATCACTGTAACATAAGACTTTGCAGGCTTCATACCCGTAGTTTCTATATCCAAAAATACTACCCTATCCATAAACATAGGATAAAGCCTATAAAGTATTTGATTTGGAAACTTCTTTAAAAAATAATCATAATTTTTGGCATTCAAATTATATATAGATTTTGGAAGTTCATCTTTTAAAGCCTCTCTTATAGAACTCGGCATTGCATAATAATTAATATTTTTTATAACACTTTGCCAATCTGTTAAACCCTCTTCCCAGAGTAAGGCTTCTTTTTTAGGACCAATACCATTGATATGCTGATAAGTTTTAGTTATCAAATCTATTATATTATTTTCTTTTCCATTTAACCCCATTTGGTGTATCCATTATCTCTATTCCCATACTATTAAGCTCATTGCGTATCTCATCTGCTCTTTTATAATTTTTCTCTTTCTTCGCTAAAGTTCGCTCTTCTATGAGTTTATTGATTTTTTCTTCTTCTGTACTTTCTATTTCCTTCTCTCCATTCATATTAAAACAATTTATTATATTATTTACTCTATCTATAAATTTTATTATAGCATCTTTAGAGCTAACATTAATAGACTCAAAAGAAACATTAATACTCTTTATAAAACTAAAAAATACTCCCAAAGCCTCAGAAACATTCAAATCATCATAAATAGATTCAAAAAAGTTTTTATTAGCCTCTTCAAGTTCCTTCATTACAGCACTGTCATCGGCATCAGTTTTAGTAATATCTTTAAGTCTAAATATAAGGTCATTTACTCTATCTATAGCACTTTGAGATTGATTAATTCCTTCTATAGTAAAGTTTAATTGTTTTCTGTAATGAGAGTTCATAAGCGAATATCTTATAGCCTCAGGAGATAAACCTTTATTAAGCAAATCTCTAAGAGTATAGAAATTTCCTTTAGACTTAGACATCTTCTCCCCATCAACAATCAAATGCTCGCAGTGAAGCCAATAGTTAACAAACTTCTCATTAAAAGCAGCTTCATTCTGTGCTATTTCATTTTCATGATGAGGAAATTTATTATCAACACCGCCTGTATGTATATCAAAATGCTTGCCCAAATATTTGCAGCTCATAGCAGAACATTCTATATGCCAGCCAGGCCTGCCCTTTCCAAAAGGCGAATCCCAATAAACATCGCCGTCTTCTTCTGTATATGCCTTCCAAAGCACAAAGTCGCTTGCATTTTCTTTATCATATTCATCGCTCGAAACTCTTCCAGAAGCACCTTCTTTTAATTCCTGTTTATCAAGATTAGCTAATTCTCCATAACTCGGAAATGTACTAATCTTAAAATATATAGAACCATCTGCCTCATAAGTATGTCCGTTTTTTTCTAAAAGTTTTATTATATCTATCATCTCTTTTATATGCTCTGTAGCAGACGGATTTACTGTTGCAGGCTTTATTCCCAAAGTTTTTATATCTTCAAAAAATGCCTCTTTATATTTTTGCGTATATTCACTTAAAGATATATGATTTTCCTTTGAGTTTCTTATAGTTTTATCATCAACATCTGTTAAATTCATTACTAATTTTACAT
This sequence comes from uncultured Brachyspira sp., assembly GCA_934725655.1. Taxonomy (GTDB): domain Bacteria; phylum Spirochaetota; class Brachyspiria; order Brachyspirales; family Brachyspiraceae; genus Brachyspira. Next base: position 3,185 of record CAKVCJ010000102.1, on the reverse strand, counting down.
TATAACCATAATCCTCTAAAACCCTTCTAAGCAAATCGCTGAATATATAAGCCCTAAAATTACCAATATGAGCATAATTATAAACTGTAGGGCCGCAAGAATACATTCCTACCTCATTATCATTCATAGGTTTAAACTCTTCTTTTTGCCTAGTTAATGAATTATAAAATTTAATCATAAAACTATTTCCTTAATAATAATTGCAATCGATAAAAATATTTCTACCATTTTACTTAAAAGGCTTTATTTGTCAAGTTTTTTAAAAGCTCTTTTTAAACTTATATAAATAATTTTTTAATTAAATATTAAAATTATATTATTGAATTAAATAAAAAAAATATACCTTTTACTATTGACTTTTTTAATACTCTATTATAAAATAAGACAATCAAAACAAAATAAAATTACATAGGGGGGCCAGTAGCTCAGTCGGTTAGAGCAGATGACTCATAATCATCGGGTCCGGGGTTCAAGTCCCTGCTGGCCCACTTCCCACTTAAAATCATTATTACTCTTTATACACCCGCAAAGAAAAACGGCAAAATAAAACATATAATCAAAAACCATACTAAATAAACATAAATAAATATCATATGCCTAGTATTGTCTATACATATATCCTTCATCACAATACACTCTTCAAATGATTCTCTAAATCTATTTACAACATTAACAGCAATATAAATAAGATGTGCTAAAAACAATATACAATTTATTAAAAGTATAAGCTTACTCATAGAAAACCCATAAGTTATAATTCTATATAAAACACTGCTAAATACAATTAAATCTAATAACGATATAGAAATTATTGTCAGACAATATATTATCTTAGTTAAGATAGTAGCTTTTTTATCTAATCTTGTAAAGAAAAGATTTATCATCATAAGTGAAAGTGCTATATTATAAACTACAAAACTAACAGTATTGGCATAAGGTCTAAATTCGGCAGATAATAATGCGATAAAAAGTATAAATATAAGTACCAAGCTAAATATCATAATCATTCTTGATAAATATATTGATATAATAGATTTAGTTTTTTTGTATAAGAAATAAGATATAAATAAAGCTAAGCTATACAAAAAGATTATTAAAGAAATAACAATTTTGGCAAATATAAATCCCGCCTCATCATAAGAATAAAGCAGCGAAGCTAAAGAAGCACCTACTATAAAAATTGAAAAATATGCTATTGATATTAAAACACTGCTTGCCGTATTAATAATAAAAAGCCAAGAGAAAGTCTCTCCAACCATAGTAAAAAACTCAGAAATATTTTTTGTATCTTTTAAATCAAAATTTATATAAGAAATAATCATTATAATAAAAAATACACAAGGCACAAATACTAAATTATTAATAATCACATAAAAATCTTCAGAATCATAAGGAGGCATTGCAACATAATTAAATATAAAATGAAAAGAAAATAACAATAAACTTATAAGCAAAAAAGATAAAAAAGTCATTATTATTGTTTTAATTTTTAATACATCAGTGTGAAATAATATAGTAAAGCAAAATAAATAAAAAAATGAAAAGGGATAACTTTTTACTATAAACAAAATCAATGTTTTTGCTTCTATTATATCAATACTAAATAAATATATATATAACGGCACATTTGAAAATAGTACTGCAAATATGCTAACTAATATTTTTAAGTTTTTATTTAGAGTGATATCAGTATTTATTATATTTAAAAATTTATTATACATTGTTTCCATAGAGAACTATATTATATTATAAACAAAAAAATTCAATTGACAGCATATGTATAAAATTTGTTATATAAGTTTTTCATTCAACCTTTTCCCGACTTACGCACATGAAGGTACTCCCTTCGGCCGCCCTAAAGGACTCCTTTCAGTCGCGGTTCGGACTTCGTCAAAGTTTTCGCCATTCGGGAACGCTTCAAGAAAAGTGCAGATATTTTTTCAATATATTTAAAAAAATCTATACTATGATATATTACTTATAACTTAAAACAAAAAATAATTTAAGGAATAATCTTATGATTAGTAGTTTGGCTATAAAAAAAATAAAATTAGAAAGTTTAATTCTCATATCTTTAATAGCAGTAAGTATAATATCACCTATTGCTGTACACTTTGCAGTACTTAAAGGCACAGAGTTTCTTCCTATATTTTTTGCTTTGTCTATAGGCTCTTTTATTTTAAGCCCAATTTACTTAATAGCTCTTTCAATATTATCTCCCCTTCTAAACTATTTAATATTTCAAATGCCGAATGTTCCTATTTTATATTTTTTAATATTTGAAGGAATAGTTTATTCTTTATTAATATCAGCTGTTAAGCATTTTTTTAAAAACACTAATTATATTATTATTTTATCTATTTTATCTTTTGTTGCAGCAAGATTTTCATCTATTTTATTACTAAATATATTTAATTATGATATGTGGTTTAATTCTTTAATTAATAGCTATAAAGGCATAATTGTAAACTCTATTTATATAGCTTTAACATATATTATAATAAACAAAAAAGGCAGCAAAAATTTTTAAACCATACAAAACTTTTTATTTAGATAATAATATAAGAGTATCTGCTCTTGGGGATTTGGATTTTGAGCTTGGAGATGAACTTAGAGCTTTTAAAAAAGGCAGTATAAATAATACGTCTTTAATATTTGAAAGTTTTTTTAATTGCTATAAATATTTAAATACTAATTTTGATTTGCTTTTATATGTACCTTCAAATAAAAATAATAATGTTATGAGTTTCTTTGCCAATACTATATCAAAAACACTCAATATAAAAAAATCTGATGATATTCTATTAAACAATAATATAAAAGAGCAAAAAGTATTGGAAACATTAAAAGAAAGAGAAGACAACATAAAAAATGCATTCACTATAAAAAATATAGAAAACATTAAAAATAAAAAACTTCTTATTATAGATGATGTTTATGCATCTGGTGCTACATTAAAAGAGCTTATAAAATTATTAAAAGAAAATAATATTACAGATATAGAAGTGATAGTATTTTGCTATAGAAATCATAATTTTGAGTAATAAATAATTAATAATCATTTGACAAAAATAAATTTCTCTATTACTATTAGTTAATTGCTGTTTTTACTATATCAGCAAAAAGGAATCGTTTATGATAGACCATAAAATCAATTTATTAGAAAAAAAAATAAACTCAGAATT
>CAKVCJ010000101.1 GCA_934725655.1 uncultured Brachyspira sp. | reverse complement strand
TTTTTAAATCAAAAAAGAAAGTTTATAATACTACCACATTTGTTGATATAGCAGGACTTGTAAAGGGAGCTTCTAAGGGTGAGGGGCTTGGAAACAAATTCCTTTCACATATTAGAGAAGTTAATGCAGTACTTCATGTAGTGAGAGTATTTGAAGACGGAAACATTACTCATATAGGAGAAGTTGACCCATTAAGAGATTTGGACATCATATTAACAGAGCTTATGCTTGCAGATATTGAAACACTTAATGCAAGAATGGAGAGACAAAAAAAGGCTGCTAAAGGAAGCAAAGCAAAAGCAGTAGAAGAAGAGATTGCATTACTTGAAAAAATACTTCCAGAATTAAATAATTTTAAGCCAATATTTAGTTTAGATTTAACTGATACAGAAAAAGATATATTAAAGCCATTATTTTTATTAACATCAAAGAGCATGATGATAGGGGCTAATTTATCAGAAAATGAATTAGCTAACCCAGAAAAAAATTCTCATTATGTAACACTTCAAAATTATGCCAAAGAAAGAAATATAGAGCTTATACCTTTCAGCGCTAAAATAGAAGCAGATTTACAGGATTTAGACGAAGAAGAGAGATTGAGTTATTTAGCAGATTTGGGAGTTAAAGAGTCTGGAGTAGAGAGATTAACTAAAGCAGGACATAAATTATTAAAGCTTTTAACATTTCTTACTTCTGGAGAAGATGAAACAAGGGCTTGGACTGTGAGAGAGGGTGCTTATGCTCCAGAGGCTGCGGGAGTTATACACAGTGATTTTGAGAGGGGTTTTATTAGTGCTGAGGTTATAAATTGTGATAAACTTTTGGAGCTTGGTAGTTTTGTTAAGGCTAAAGAGGCTGGTGCTATTAGACTTGAGGGCAAACAGTATCTTATGCAAGAGGGCGATGTTGTAACTTTTAGGTTCAATGTTTGATTTTCTTTCTATAAGAGTTTAATTTCAAATAAAAATATATAAAAATACTAAAAAATAATATGATAAAATGAAACTGAATTTTGAAGCTAAATATATTAAACTATATGTATTGTCATCATTTATAGGGGCTACGGTTGGATTTATAGTATCTTTTTATAGAATAATATTATATAGATTAAGTGTTAATGTTTTTTATGTTTCAAATTTTATTCTCAGCAAATGGTATTATCCTATAATAATGTTTATAGTTTTAATATTGCTTGGCTCTCTTATAGGATTAATATTAAGACATTATCCTCAGATAAGAGGGGCTGGAGTTCCGCAGATAAAATATTATCTTTCGCTTAATGAACCCAAAAATGTTGTTGTTGAAATAGCATTAAAACTTTTTGGAAGTATGATATCTTTTGCAAGCGGACTTTCACTCGGCAGGGCTGGCCCTTCTATGCATATAGGCACGCTTGTTGGGCTTTTCTATCATAAACATTTTTATAGTCATATATCCAAATATAGAAGATATCTTATTATAGCTGGTGCTTGTGCAGGTATGACTGCCACTTTTAGTGCGCCATTTACTGGAATAGCTTTCTCTTTTGAAGAGCTTAAAGAAAATAAAAATCATATAGTTTTTGTTTGTATAGCACTCTCTTCTATATTTTCCATACTTGTAATAGAGCATATCTTAGGGCAGTCTATGATACTTAATTTTAATTTGCCGAGGATACTTGAAGTAAGACATTATATATCTTTGCTTCCTTTAGGTTTAATATGCGGACTGCTCGCTTCTTTTCAAAATATACTTATGAATACATTTAGTAAATTTTATCAGAAAATAAAAAATGATATACTTCGTCCTGTGCCTGCTTTTATAACTGCTGGTATTATGATAATGTTTTTCCCTTATGTATTAGGAAGCGGAGATTTGCTTATAGGAAGCATAGTGATGGATAAATTTCCTATACATATGCTATTTATACTTATATTTGTTAAGCTTTTTTACACATCAGTATGTTCTACATCTGGAGCTGTGGGGGGCGTATTTTTTCCCACTTTTATACTTGGCTCTTCTATAGGCTCTTTGTATGATATTTTTTTGGTTCATTATTTTCCTGAATATGTTATATATGGAGATTTATTTATAGTTTTAGGAATTACTTCTATGATGTCGGGTATTACAAGAACGCCTATAATGGTATGTATATTAATATTAGAGATATCAAGTTCTGTTTCAAATTTTGTCGCTCTTGTAATAGTTGCTATAATATCATATATGGTGGCTAAAGTTCTTGGGGTAACTTCTATATATGATGTTGATTAATAATAATCTTAAATAAAAAATATTTTATTATACAACAGTTTTATTTGTTGTTAGTATTTATTATAGAGAATTTCTGCTAATAAAATATTTAATCATTGAAAAAGTATATTTTATTATATATAATTAACTTATATTAATTTTACATAAAAATAAAAAAGAGAGTAGGTTATGTTAAAAGATAAGATTTTATATATATTAGAAAATTTAATGAAAACAAAGAGTTTATCTTATTCTGAGGGAGAAAATGAAGCATCTGAGTTTATATATAATTATTTAAGCAATATAGAATATTTTAAAAATAATAAAGAATATTTAATAAGAAAAAAAATAGACAATGATATTTATAATAGAGAAATAATATGTGCTATTGTAAGAGGCAGAAAAAAGAACACGTTATTATTGAGCGGGCATTTTGATGTTGTTGGTATAGAGGAGTTTGGGGATTTTAAAGATAATGCTTTCGATATAAAAAAAATAGAGTCTAATTTAAAGACATTAGATTTGAGTGAAAATAATAAAAAAGATTTGGAATCTGGAGAATGGATATATGGAAGAGGAAGCTGTGATATGAAGGGCGGGCTTTCTGTATCTATGGCAATATTAGAAGAATATTCTAAAGTAAAAGATAAGGAAGGCAATTTAATATTTTTAGCTGTACCAGAAGAAGAAACTTATTCTATAGGTATGAGAGAAGCGGCTAAAGTTCTGAGTGATTTAAAAGATAAATATGATTTAGATTATAAATTAATGGTTATACCAGAGCCTAATGATAGGAAAGGAAATAATCATACTCTTCATATAGGTACTGTTGGTAAGTGTATGCCTACAATAATGGTTCAGGGAGTAAAGGCACATATAATGTCTTATTATAATGGTTTGAATCCTTTATCTATATTAAGTAGTATTTTTGAGGAGACGGAAGGTTCATTAAAATTAGTTGATGAATATAAAAACGAAAAGACTCCTCCGCCTTTATGGTCATATTTTAAAGATTTAAAATATGAATATGATGTTTCTATTCCTTTTAGGGCTGCTGGATATTTTACGGTTTTACATTTTAAAAGAACACCAGAAGAAATAATAAATGAAGTGAAGCAAATTAGTATTGAGGCATTTAGTAAATTTTTAGAGAAATTTAAAAAAGACTATAAAGAATATAATAAGAAAGAATTAGAAGAAAATTATAAGCCAGAAGTGTATACTTTAATAGAATTAATTGAAAAGCTAGAACAAAGAGAAGATTTTGATGAATTTTATGAAAGATTAAAAAAAGAAATATCAGAAAAAATAAGAAAAGAAAAACAAAATTATCCTAATACAACAATATTTGCAATGGAAAAAATACTTAATTATGCCAATTTTCAATATCCATTTGTTTTAATATCTTTTTCTCCTCCATATTATCCTGCTGTTCATAGTGATTTTATAGAAGGTAAAGATAATTCTGGAAGCAAATATTTTGAAATTATAAAAGAAGGCTATAAAGAATTATATGGCATCAATGCTGTATGTAATAATTATATGACTGGTATATCAGATGCTAGTTATAGTGCTGTTAATACTAAATATGATTATAAAACATTTTCAGATAATATGATTGTTTGGGGAAATGAATATAGTATAGATTTTAAATCTATAGAGAATATAAATATACCTACATTAATATTTGGTCCTTGGGGTAAAGATTTACATAGAGTTACAGAGAGGGTAAATAAAAAGAGTTTATTAGAAGAGTTTCCAGCGATTATTAATAGGCTTATGGAAAATATTTTTAATTAAATTTATTTCAATAATTTATTTTTTTTATTATATAACTTTTATCTATAAAAAAGTATAGTTGTTTATAATAATAGGCAGTATATTGATTTTAATATAAAACTATGTATACTTTAAATTGTATAAGAAATGGGGGAATAAAAATGGATAAAAAGTTGTATGATAACTATATTAATATTTTAAAAGAGGAGCTTGTTCCTGCTTTGGGGTGTACCGAACCTATTGCGATAGCTTTTGCTGGGGCTAAGGTGAGGGAAGTACTTGGGGGAATGCCTGAGTCTGTTGTTGTGAAGTGCAGCGGAAATATTATTAAGAATGTTAAGGGGGTTACGGTTCCTAATTCTAATGGACTAAAAGGAATAGATGTTGCGGCTGTTTTGGGGATAGTTGGCGGTGATGCTAGTAAGAATCTTGAGGTATTAAGTGATATTAAACAAGAGGATATTGATGATACAAAGAGGCTGCTTAAAACAGATTTTTGTAAATGTGAACTTATAGAAAATGTAGAGAATTTATATATTATTATTGAGGCTAAAAATAGAGAATCTAATGCTGTAGTAGAAATAAAAAACGGACATACTAATATTACAAAAATAATTAAAGATGGTAAAGAAATTTTTAAATCTGATGATGATTCTGACTCAGATTCTAATACTGATAGAGAGTCGCTTACGGTTAAAGATATATATACTTTTGCAAATGAGGTAAAAATAGAAGATATAAAAGAAATGATATCCAGACAAATAGAAATGAATACGGCCATATCAAAAGAGGGCATAAATAATGAGTATGGCGCTTCTATTGGAAAAACATTATTGAAATATTATGGAGAAAATGATATAAGAACCAAAGCTAAAGCTTATGCTTCTGCCGGTTCTGATGCTCGCATGGGCGGATGTGCGATGCCTGTAGTTACTAATTCTGGAAGCGGCAATCAGGGTATTACTGCTTCTATTCCTGTAATAGAGTATGCATCACATTTAAAGGTATCTGAAGAAAAACTATACAGAGCTTTAGTATTATCAAACTTAATAGCAATCTTACAAAAAAAACATATAGGCAAATTATCAGCTTTTTGCGGGGTTGTATGTGCGGCTACGGGCGCTGCTTCAGGTATAGCTTATTTACATGATGCTGCATATAAACAAATATCCGACACTATTATTAATACTTTATGTACTATAGGCGGAATGGTTTGTGACGGTGCTAAAGCTTCTTGTGCTTCCAAGATAGCTGAGGCGGTAGATTGCGGAATACTTGCTTTTAATATGGCTAAAGACGGAAAAGTATTTAAATCTGGAGATGGGCTTGTAAAAGATGATGTGGAAGCTACTATAGATAGTATAGGAAGAATGGCTAAAGATGGTATGAAGGCTACAGATGTTGAAATACTTAATATTATGATAGAAAAATAATTCCTTTTTTTGGTTTATTTATTTTTTAAATATAGTATAATATATTGATTAATTCATAATTAAATTTTAGGGAGCTTAGTATGCCTAGTTTAAGTGATAAAGAAATTAATGCAACTTTAGCAAAAATTAGAAAAGATTATGCTGAAGGAGCTGAGAAATATGGTGCTAGAATATATAATGTTGATTCTTTTAACAATAGATATAGAGAAGCTTTAGAGAATAGACAGGATTTATCTAGTTTTTTATTATTGGAACTTAAAATATTAGAAGATATTAAAACAACTTTAATGCAAAAGGAAGAAGAGGCTCAAAGAAAAAAAGCTGAAGAAGAAAAAGCAAAAGAAAACTCTTTTATGAAAAAAGTTGATAATATGATAGAGAAATTCAGAAATGCAGTGGAGAAATATCCAGAAGCAAAATTGCATGAAAAAGCTGATTATGAGCTTCAGCATTTATATGGTGCTTTTAGAGAGTTATATGAATGTTTTTCTGTGGTAAGATATTTTTCAAGCGGCCCTGCTAGCGATTATATAGTAGAAACTGCTTTAAAAGATTATGATAATAAATTTCAGAGATTTGTTACTCCTATAGGAGAGAGACGAATTCCAGAGATGTTCAGCGATTATGTATATGCTTTAGATAAAGGCGATAACTCCAGCAGATTTGAGCAATTTATATTAAAAGAGGCTGGTTTTTTACTTCATTCTTTTATTGCTAAAATGAATTCTATAAAAATGATGGTTCTAAAAAATAGCTTTGAAAATAATATCATATTGCCTGAATCTCTTAGTTCTCAGTCTCCGAGGGTATATTCTTTCTTTAAAGGAAAAAATAAAGAAGATATTTATAATGCTACTATAGCTTATGCTTCTGCTATGATTAATGATTTTAGATTGCAAAGTTTTAGAAAAGATGAAAATTAAAATATTTATTTTATTTTTACTTTTTTTTAGCTTAAGTTTTACCTATGATTCTTCTAATATCAATAATGCATATATACTTTATAGAGCTAAAAATTATAAGAAAGCTGCTGAGTTATTAGAACATGAGATTAAGACTACACCTATATTAAAAATTGAATATTATGAAATGCTTGCCAATTCATATATGTATATGAAAGATTATAATAATATGCTTAGGGTGGCAAGAGATGGTATTATAGTAAATAGGTTTTCGCATAAACTTTATTTTCAAAAGGGTTATGCTTTATATAAATTAGGTAAAACTAATGAGGCTATTGAACCTATAAGGCATTCTCTTTTATTAAATCCTGATGATGCTTATATGAATAATT
>CAKVCJ010000100.1 GCA_934725655.1 uncultured Brachyspira sp. | reverse complement strand
ATTTTCTACCTGTGAAAAGAAAGAAATATCTGTATTTTTTAAGATTGCATGGAAAGTGATAGAATTAACTTTTACTAAAAAATACTGTTTTTTAATGTTTTTTGCTTTACATATTATTTTATTAAGGTTTTAGAAAAGTTGAACAAAATCACTATATAGCAATATATAATATATAATATATAATATATATATATATATTAACTATTAGGTAATTATGTTCAGCTTTTTTTATTAAATTAATTTGTATAGTAATCTTAATTTAAATTCCATTTCATCAGAGTATCTGAATTGTTTTTCTAAAGCTTTTTCTATTTGTTTAATTTTCTTTTTTCTTTGATTAAAACCAGTAAGTTTATAGTATTCATTATATGTGAAATTAGCTATTTTCTTTTTTTTCTCATTTTCTATTTGTTGTTTGATATTGTTATCTAAGGTTTCTCTTATTGCTTTTCCTAATTGAACCTTAGCCCAATTAATATCAGCTTCTGAAAGATTATATTCATAATTTAAAGGCTTTTCTATTATTATTATTTTTTTTATTTCTTCTATATCTTCTATGTTAACATTATGGTAAAAGTAATCCAAACTAGGAATATTAACTAATATTGCTTTAAATTTTTCTATTATTTCTTTATTGGTTAAAAAATTAAAAACGCATTGTTCATATTGTTGTTTATTACAACCACCAAAGTTTATTTTTCCAAACATTTTTATGTCATTTTCTTCGGCAAATTTCTTCTTATAGTTATTAAATGCTTCTATAAATTTTGTGTCTTTGATAACATATGGTATCTTGTTGTCTTCTTCTTGTACAACTATAGATAGCTCAACTTTAGTATTAAATTTTTTAAAATTCTCTATATTTATAGAAAATATCGAATAGCTTTTTGTTTTTATCAAAGATATTATGAAATTTTTCCATCTATCAAATGTTTCTGCTTTGATATTACTTTTTTCAAATTCTTTTTTTACTTTTTCAAATTTTTCTTGTATTCTTTCTTCGGATAAGCCTAAATATTTTATATCAAAAATTTCTTTCATTTTGCTATATCCCTCCTCATATACATAACTATCTTTGGAATTTATATATATATAATCCTCTAAGCAGGTATGAAAATATTCTTTATATTTATTTGCTCCATTATTTTCTCTATTGTCCTGAACTTTTTTTTGTTTTGAATAAATTTCATCTATCACTATTTTATTACCTTCTTTGTGATATTTACACATTGCATCTAATTGTTTTAAATATTTTTTCTTTGTATTTCCTCCTGTAGTAGACCAGTTCATAATCTCACAGATTTCTTTCCAATTTTTGTAGGTTTTTAATTCTAACATAATTTATTTCCTCCCTGCATTCTCTTGAATTTAGGAGTTATATCTGCTATACTGAAATTAGAAATATATAAAAGATATAAGCTCCAAGGACAGGCAATTCGCACTTGCTTGCCCTTATTTTTATTATACAATAAAAATTGGCAATTCATATAGGTTTCATCATTTTACATTTCAACCCTCCCAAAATAGGCGAATCCAATAGCCAAACCGTTAAAATTGCCTAATTTATTTTTAATTATTTTTTTGATTTTAGTATCAGAGTAATTTTATGAGTTTTATAAACATTAATTTTCAACAAAAAAACGTATGTTTTTAACTGTTTACTATATGACCATCAAAAACATACATAAAAACGTGCAAAATTAACTGTTTTTCAAATAATCTGTCTGAGCTTTAATGATTATTTTAACGCATAGGTAATTGTACATATATAGAAAATTTAAAAAAAATTGATAATAGCGATTAACATGTATGGGGGCTAACCCCCTATTTAATTAATGCTAATATCTTTGAGGTAGGAAACTTAAATTAAAGATTTGCTCAAGCCTTAACAACGTATCAATAGATAAATTTACCTCTTTTCTTTTTTGAGCACCTAAAATAACACCTGCTATGTCTGTTTTTATAAATAGTGGCACATTATTAACAATTTTTTCTATAGCTTTAAATTCTTTATTTTCAATAAGTGGTAGAATATTCTCTGCATCTAATAATACCTGATTAAATTCTTTAATCTCGTAATGCTCTAAAAATGCTTGTAAAACTTCTTGTTTATTACTATCCTCATCTTCATCTACAGTGCCTACTATTTTAACTATATACTTTGCATCTTTATGGCTAAAGAACTCCATCAAGTCGCCCAAGCTTATTATTTGTATATCTGCATCATTTTTACAGCATATGAAAGAACCATCCCTTTTTTTAATTGATAGCATTGAATTTGGAGTTACAGAAGCAATGTAGAGCTCAACATCCTTATTCCTAGTGAGCATTTTAATTCGCTGTCTTCTGTCAGATATCTTATCATATTTCTTAGTTTCTTCTTCTTTCTTTTGTTGCAATTCTTCCTCTTCTTTTATAGCTTTCTTTTCTTGTAATTGTTGCTCTAGTTCTTTGATCCTTTTTAATAATTCCTCAGTTGAAATATTATTATTTTTATTATTTTTCATTTTCATTACTCCCCTCTATCATATTTTTATATTTCTCTGCTTTTTTGATATGCCTATCTGCTTCCACTGAGTGGTAGAAATACAGATAGTTGTTTGCATCTGTGTCAGTAATATTATTTAATATTTCAGTTATTATAGCTTTTATTGTTATGCCTCTTTCTTTTGCTAATTTTACCAATATTTCTTTAGTCTCTTGATTGACATTTAATTCGCCTCTTATGGCTATTCTTGCTTTTTCCATATAACTTCCTCTCCTTAAAATTTTATATTTGCACCTTTGTAGATAGGTGCTATGTAGGTTTTTATATGAGTTTGTATGTAAATAAAAAAAGACAAAGAAACAATACAATTTCTTTATCTTTCTCTCTAAGTCTATAAAAAAACAGAATTTATTTGCCCTACTGGGAGTGTAGCAATAGGGCATGATGAGTCAAATGAATTGATCACCTATATAACTACAGTATCTTAGGTTAAGTGGATATAGCACCCACATTAAAATGACTCGTATTGCTATAGGAGTCAGAGAAGGTTTTGTGCCTTCTCTTCTTAGATAAAATAAAAATAAAATTAATGCAAAAAAGGATTGAGCCTTATATAAATTAGCATAAATCCAATTTATATATTTAACACCCATTATACCCTTATGCTAGAGGCTATGAGTGTTATATGAGCATTATTTACAACCGTAAGGATTTTAACAAGCATATGTATGAGGTATATAACTATACAACCTCATTAGTTAAGCTTATGCTCTATGTTTATATTTTTTAAGCTTCACATCCCTATGGGCTTCAATGACAATTTCTTTGCCATTTAAAAACATCTTTCTCTCTGGAATCATAACTGCTTCAAAATATAGTATCTTTGTTACTTCAATTCTAGTGCCTATAGGAGTTTTTTCATCCATTAAGTATTTAATCATCTCATTAAGTTGCTTTGCTAAGTTTCTTGCATTTTCTTCGGTAATGTCTACTGCATTCATTAACAAAGCAATTTGTTTTTTTTCTACTCTTTCTCTCTTATATTCCTCACTGAGTTTGTTATTATTCATTTATTCCACCTCGTATTAATTCATTTTGTTCAGGTTTAAGGGTTGCTTTGGTAGAACCTTTGGTTACCTCTCTGAGTCCTGTTAAAAGGACTGTACTGTTTTGTAAAGTATGTAAGATAAGGCAATTCGCACTTGCCCTATCTAAAAATAAAAGGAGTTTTTATGTTAGAAAAATTATATTATTTAAAAACGAGAAAGAGGCATACTTCATTTCTCTATTTTTCTGCCTTTTCTCCCTCATTATAGCTAATCGTTTTTGAAAAAAAAGTCCATTTTTTATACGTTTTTACGTGCAAAAGTTGATGTACTGTTTTTATATTATGTTGAATTTTCATGAGGATTTTGAAAATTTTTAAGTTTGATTATACAATCGAGAAAAAGTTCAAATTTAAACGTTTTTTTGTGTAGAATTAACGTTTTTAATAAATAAAAGTGCTTACAATCGTTATTTATATCGTATTGTGTATAAGTACCTATATGGTTTAAAAATTGTAAAACCTCAGGATGATTATTAAAAATGAGTATAAAGCCTCATGGAAAATTGGTAATGTTTTTAAGGCTTTGTTATGATTTTATATTAATTTTATAAAATTAAATTTTGTTAAATACAGTTTTTTCTTAACTCATGCAATAATGTAGCCACGATTGTGATAAGCCACTAGTGTACATGCGTAATAAATTGAAGCCAATGTCGTTAAACATTAGCTAAAAGTTAATTACTTAAAAGAAATAAAAAATAATCCATAAAGCATTCCTGATATAATGCAAATTGGAATTAATATTCTTTTTGATTCGCTTTTCATTTGACAACCTCCTTAAAATGATTTAATAAGTGTAATATATACGTTTAGTTTATATAAATTTGTTATCGCTATCAAATTGTATAAATTATATATTTCTTTAAAAATTTTTTATTTTCTTTGTAATATTATCAAATACTTATAATTTCTGCATAAATTAAATTAGAAAGATTTGATAATTAAACTATCAAAATAACTATAGTTTAATAAACACTTTTAATTAATAGTCATTTTAAGTATAAACAAATTTATTTTAATACTTTTTCTTAAAACTATTGCTTAAAATATTATTTTGATTATATAGAGGGGGTATGCAATATAAAAATTCCTATACGCCTCTCTAAGCGATTTATATCTTAAGTAGACAAATTATATTACCAATTTGAGAAAAACGCTTAAAAATGCTATTAGCGAGTATAGAATTGATTTAAAGATATATTTATATTATAAAAGGTTTTTTATTTATATTGTTTTTGTTTAGCACTATCCCCATACTTTGACAGTATAGACCTCTTCATCATTCTCTTCTTTAAGGTCTATATATATCAATCTCCATAACCATAAGGCTCTAATCTCTATAGCATAGTTTTTATATATTAATAGCACTTATTGTACTAACCACCCTTACAAACACACTTAGAAACGATTATAGCATCTTATTGCTTGTCTTGACTAAATAATATATTTAGTATAGTGAAGCATAGTACAAAGAGTAGGAGTAGTAGGTAAGAGTTAGAAGACTTGTTATATTTTATGTATATCGCCATTTAGAATAATAAGTTAGCTTTTTAATTAGTGAAAAAATAGCCTACTCCTTTGTTCTATCTCTTCAAGATATATATGACTGACTATGAACTATAGTCAACTATCTTTCCTCTCAGTTGTGTGTAATGCTCTGTTACTTACAGCATCTATAGATATAACATAGCCTTACATCTAGTCTATCTATCTTTTTTATGGGTCAATGTCTCTTCATTGATATTAATGATTGTATGTGTTGTGTTTGTCTCAGGTAGGCACAATAAGGCTCATGTCTATAGTGTTTATATCATACCTTATTAATCCTATTGGTTAAGTGATGGATTAAAGCTATCAATGGCTATCATTTGTATCAAGTATCATTCATCTTTAATAGTTTTAAGAGGAGATAAAGTAGGTTGTTGAGCATGATTGATTAACATGGGGGGTATTTTTTTCCCGAAATAATGAAAAATTATTCTTATATCCCGTGTCAAGAACAACATACAAACCCACAGCATTTTAAAGATGTTTGAGGGTACGCTATATCCTTTCTGATTTCAAATGTGTCGTTTTGACACAACAAGCGAACCTGCAAGTATGTGATTTCATTTCGTCCCTATAAATTATCATTAAAGCTAAGACAAATTATCATAAAAACAGTTAAAAACACATGATTTTTTGTTTATATTTAATGCCTTATCGATTTTGCACTAAAAATCGTGTGTTTTTGATGATGAAGAAGTCCTAATGGTAAAATTAAAAAAATAGAGCCATAAAAATGACCCTATTTTTATCAATCTTCAAAAATATATTTCTGCAATCCATATTTTTCAAGTCTTTCATCTATTAAAGCTTTGTGTCCTCTTGCTATACTATAATCTTTATTGCCATTTTTATCTCTATAATCAAATTGCATAGTATGGGAATTTAATTCTATTTCTTTTAAGCACTTTTTTTGTTTTCTAGGTATTTTTTTTGTCTCTAGTAATTTAGTGCATTCTTTTTCTATGTTCATCATTTTTAATCTAAACTCATTATCTTTAATTACGTTTTGTTCATAATATTGATCTACTGTAACATCAAACCTATAATGCAATCTTTTAATATCATCACTTACATCAACTTTTTTACTTGTTGCTGCATTAACAGGTACTCCAATCATCATAATACTTAGAAAAATAAGCATTAAACTACTAAACAATACTTTTTTGTTTTTCATAATTTGTTACCCCTTATGAATTTATTATTTTATATTTATATTCTCTTTTCAAATTTATTATTAAAAAAATAACCATGCTTCCACATCCAACTCGTACCGTTGATGTTACAGCATGGTCTAAAATCACAAGGTATATCTATTCTTTCTATCCTCTCAATTCCAATTTGTATACATTACTTTTGTTATGTATACACTGTTTAATATTCGTTTAATAAAAATTATTTTTATTTAATTTATTTATTTCAATGCATTTAGTAACACTTTAATGCATAAATTCATACACTGTAGTGAGTAGTTTACTACGAGTGAAGCAGTGAATTAGGGATATTATAAGCATATGGCAAAAGGATGATTAATCGTATTTTCTACCTGTGAAAAGAAAGAAATATCTGTATTTTTTAAGATTGCATGGAAAGTGATAGAATTAACTTTTACTA
>CAKVCJ010000099.1 GCA_934725655.1 uncultured Brachyspira sp. | reverse complement strand
CTGTTGGACGTGCTGCTGCTGGAGTTGTTGAGGAAGTTAGAAGACAGTTTAGAGAGATTAAAGGTTTATTAGCTGGTGAGGCTGGTGCTAAGGCTGATTATGAGAAAGCTGTTCAAATTTGTACTAAATCTGCTCAAAAAGAGATGATTGTGCCTTCTGTACTTGCTATAGTTGTGCCTGTTGTTGTTGGTTTTATATTTGGCGTACCTGCTGTTATAGGTATGTTAGTTGGAGGCTTAACTTCTGGTTTTGCTATGGCTGTTATGATGTCTAATGCAGGCGGTGCTTGGGACAATGCTAAAAAATACATTGAAGCTGGTAATTTAGGCGGTAAAAAGATACTTGATGAAAATGGCAACAAAATCACTAACCCTAATCATGCTGCTGCTGTTATAGGAGATACCGTTGGTGACCCATTCAAAGATACTTCTGGACCAAGCTTAAACATTCTTATTAAACTTATGAGCTTAATAAGCGTTGTATTTGCTGGTGCTGTTGTTGCTTTCTCACCAAAAATTCAGGCTTTGTTTGGAATAGCTGACCAAATTATTAAGTAATCAATTTTTATTAAATATATAAGCTGCTTGACTTTAATAAAGGTTAGGCAGCTTTTTTATATTAAAAATTAACTTCTTTATAATATACTTGTTTCAAAAGTACTTGACAAAATTAGTTGTATAATTTTTAATAAAATTTTAGCTATGAAATAATATTTAATATGTTGTATAATTAATTATTTTAGTATATAAAAATGCAGTTCTTTTGGTTCTTTTATACCAATACCGAGTAGGTGCCTATCGGCAAAAGAACTTGGGTTTTACCCTACGGGCACGCTTCGTAAGGGGCAAAGCCCCAACTATAAATTTAAAACACTAAAAATTTAATCACTATAAATATTTATTAATTTAGTTTTGAAACAAGTCTAATATTAGAATAAATGTGCTATATGTACTATTTTTATTCACTGAAATTAAATGATAATATAATATTTACATAATTAAACAATAAAAATTACATATTATATTGACATTAAACGAATTTTAATATAAACTCGCAAACTACAACATAACAATATAAGGAATACATTATGAAAAATAGACACTCCATCAGGGTGAAGATGCCTATTGTAATTAGTTTGCTTAGTACATTTTTTTTAGTTTTAATAGTTGTTATATTGTCATTAAGATCCAATAAAACAATAAAAGAATCCACTTTATCTGGATTTAATAGCACAGTTACTGGTTATAAAGAGATGTTGGATACTTGGTTAGATGACCAGAGAAATTTAATAAGAACTTATGCAGTATCTCCTGCTGTAATATCATATCTTTTAAATAGAGATGCTGTTGATATTAGACCTATACTTGCTGAATTTGAGGCAATTAATGATTTGGTTTTAGACATAGGTTTAACTGATACAAATGGTATAATATTAGATAATGTAAATGGTGTAAAAATAGGTGAGAATATTATCACAATTAGAACCAATATTTTAAATATATTAAAAGCTAATAACAACAAAGCTTCTTTTGATGACCAATTACAAAAGTCTGTTGCTGATAATAAATGGTCTTTGGCTGCTCTTTCTGGGGTATTTTATAATGGAGAGCATATAGGAAATGTGTATATTATTATGGATTGGGAAGATTTATCTGTAAGGCTTCAAGATTTAAAACTTCCTGAAAGAACAAGAATATTTGCCGTAGATGATGATAGAAATATAGTTTTAGATACTAAAAACGAGCTTAATACTAAAGCTAATGATGCTTATGAACAAATTATTGCTTCTAATCAATTATCTGGATATATGACTTATATATCTTCTGTAAGTCATGATTCAAGGACGGCTGTTTATACGAGAATAGATAATTTGCCTTGGTATTTAATTATGGCGATGGATGATAAAATTATTTATCAGGCTAATAATGATTCTATAAAGATATCAATAGTTATTTGTATATTATCTATTATTTTTATAAATATTTTTGCTTTTCTATATATTAAGAGGGTTACATATCCATTAAAAAATCTAATGATTCATGCTACAAATATATCTAATGGAAATATAAGAAAGAGCAATATAACAAACTATAGAAAAGATGAGTTTGGTGAGTTGGAGAGGGTTTTTGACTTGATGAGCAGCAGGTTATCTGAAGTAGTTTCTAATGTAAATAATGCTTCTAATGAGATAATATAGGCGGCAGAAAATATGATGGAAAGCAGTAATGAATTATCTCAGAGAACAGATTCTCAGTCGTCAAGTTTAGAGGAAACAGCTGCTAGTATAGAGGAGATGGTTTCTAGTATTAAGATATCTGCAGAAAAGTCTGTAGCGGGTAAGAATATGATGTCTGAATCTATTATATTTATTGAAAATGCTGCTGATATAATATCAAAAACAGCTTCTAATGTTGAAGAAGTTTATCATTCCAGTGAAAAGATTAAGGATATTACTAAGATAATAGAAGACATTGCTTTTCAAACTAATATACTTGCTCTTAATGCTTCTGTTGAGGCAGCACGTGCTGGGGATCAGGGTAAAGGATTTGCTGTTGTTGCTTCTGAGGTAAGAAATCTTGCTCAAACTACTCAGGCTTCTGTAAAAGATATTACTGACTTAGTGGATAATACCACACAAAAAGTTGCTGTAGCTACACAAACAGCTAAAGAATCTCAGAAAATATTTGTTGATTTACAGAAAAAAGTTACAGAAACTTCTGAACTTATGGAAGCTATTACATCAAATACTTTGGAACAAGAATCTGGAACTAATCAAATAAGTGTAGAAGTTAATAATATGGAAAGTGCTACGGCTCAGAATGCAAGTTTGGCAGAGAGTTCATATGAAGTGTCAAAATCTTTATTGCAAAAGGCTAAGTTTTTAGAAAAGAGTATAGAATTTTTTAAAATATAAATAATATATTAATTAACTTTATATAAAGCTATCTCATTTTAATAGAATGAAGATAGCTTTTTTATTATAATAAATTATCTATATATTTGATACTGAAAAAAATAATAGTATTATACTATTGCAAAAATATTACTTATATTTTAGTATATAAAAACTATTTTTAGGAGATTAAAGTTTATGAGAATTATTAATATCAATACTAACAAATTACATTCTATACTTTTTATACTGCTTCCTATTGTTTTAATAGTAGGTTTTTTAATTTTTTCTAGCGTTACAATAGTATCAACTGGTGAGGTTGGTATAAGAAGCAGATTAGGTAAGGCCATATCAGAAGAAGAGGCTGGTCTTCATTTTAGAATACCTTTTATAGACAGCATTAAAACTATGGAAGTGAGAGAGCAGACAGTCGAAAAGACTTATGCTGTATCATCAAAAGATATGCAAACTATATCAATGACTTTGAATGTTCAATATTCTATAACAGGAGATGCTTTAGAATTATATAAAAAATTTGGTACAGATTATAAAAATAAATTAGTTAATCCAAGAATATCAGAGAGCCTTAATGCTGTTTCTGCAAGATACACAATAGAAGAGTTTATTACAAAAAGAAATGAAATGGCAGGCGAACTTTTAAAAGAGGTTATGGCAGATTTTGAGAATTACGGTATAACAGTTGCGGCTTGTTATATTATAGAGCATGATTTCTCTGATGAGTTTGACCAAGCGATAGAAAGAAAATTGATAGCATCACAAAATGCCCTTACTGCTCAAAATGATTTAGAGAAAGTGAAATATGAGGCAGAGGCTGAAATTACTAAAGCTAAGGGTATTGCTGAAGCTAATAGAATAATGCAGGAATCTTTAACGCCTCTTCTTATACAAAGAATGTATATAGAAAAATGGGACGGTAAAATGCCTCAGGTTTCTGGTTCCGGCGTTACTCCTATGATACAAGTGAAATAAAAAATAATAAAGAGGTAATTTAATAATTAAATTACCTCTTTTAAAAATTATCATTTTTGTATAATAATTTGTTAAAATCTTGCATTCAAATAAGGCATAGGATTTTTATGATCACCTGCTATTCTCACTTCAAAATGGCAGTGTATTCCAGTTGTTCTTCCAGTATTTCCAATCATAGCAATTTTTTGACCTCTCTTTACTTCCTGACCGCTGTATACTAAAAGTTCTGAATTATGTCCATATCCTGTTTGATATCCATTGGCATGTTCTATAAGTACAAACCATCCATAACCATTCTTCCAGCCTGCAAATGTAACTTTTCCGTCTGCTGCTGCTAATATCGGCGTACCATAAGGGCCTGCAATATCAACCCCATAATGGTAACTTTTTTCCTGTGTGAAAGGGGAGAGTCTTGCCCCAAATCCGCTTGATATTCTCCCGCCTCCTGCAACTGGCCAGCCTACTGGTATTTCTTTATGTATGACAGAAGATACATCCATAAATGTTAAAATATTTTTTTGGTACCTATCTACTTCATATAAAATTTTATTTATATCATTTTCATTGTTATTATTGTTAAATGAAGAAGAATTATTATAATCTATCAAATAAGAAATATTTTTTATAGTGTCATTATATTCTTTTAATGATTTTGAATATCTATTAAGTGAATCTTTGTATTCTGTAATTAAACTATATGTTTTAGCCTCTGTTGCAGATAATGTATTATAAAAATCTCTTGCTTCTTTTTGTTTATAATATGCATCGAAGCCTGTATAAATTAAGGATGCAAAAATTAGTATAAAGAATAATATCATGAAATTATTAATAGGAAGACTTAATCCTTTCTCTTCATTATTATAAAATATTAATATACTTCTTTCATTATTTCCTTTTTTTATAATCGCAGATATTATTTTTTTAAAGAATTTTCTTATAGGCAAAATAGAATTATATATTTTAGCAAAAAATATTTTTAAATGATAAAAATTATTATGAGTCTTTTTATAATGAGTCTTTTTATTATAATACTTTGTAGATTTTTGCTTAGAAGCATAATTAAAATTATTTACAAATTTTTTAGCTGCTTTACTTGTATCTTTAGTAGTTTCTTCTATATAATATTCATCTAATCGAGTATTAGATTTTGTTTCAAAAGTGTTTTTAGTTTGAATAATAAACCCCCATCATTATAAATCAAATAAACTATTTTCTTTATAATTATCGTTATTTTTTATATTAATATTTAAATAGTTATAAGCTTTTATTGTCGCAACTCTTCCTTTAGGTGTTCTTTTAATAAAACCAGATTGTATCAAATAAGGCTCTATTACATCTTCTATAGTTTCTATCTGTTCTGATAATGAAACAGATATAGTATCCACACCAACAGGCCCTCCATTATAATTTTTTATTATAGTAGTTAGATATTGTTTGTCAAGGGCTTCAAAGCCATTTTTATCTATACCTAATTTTTCTAAAGAGTCTGAGGCAAACTTATCATCTATCTTTAAAACATCAGAAACCGTAGCAAAGTCAAATACTCTTCTAAGAAGTCTATTAACTATTCTTGGTGTTCCTCTGGATCTTGATGCTATAGAAATTGCAGCAGAATCGGTTATATCAATGTTGAGAAACTTTGAGCTTCTTTTTACTATATCTGCTAAATCTTCATTTGTGTAAAACTCAAGTCTCTCTACAATACCGAATCTGTCGTATAACGGCGTGCTTAATAATCCGCTTCTTGTTGTAGCTCCTATTAAAGTAAATTTTGGAAGTTTTACTCTAAAACTTTTAGCACTTGTACCTTCTCCTACTTTTATATCAACAAAAAAATCTTCCATTGCCGAATAAAGCACTTCTTCAACTACTGTTCTAAGCCTATGAATTTCATCTATAAATAATATATCTTTTTCACCTAATGTTGTTAATATTGAAGCTAAATCACCCGGACGTTCTATTACAGGAGCAGATGTTGCTTTAATATTGCTTCCAAGCTCTTCTGCTATTATCTGTGCAAGAGTAGTTTTTCCTAAACCAGGAGGTCCGTAAAATAATATATGATCCAAAGAAACGTCTCTTTTTTTGGCGCTGTCTATAAAAACTTTTAATTTTGATTTTATATTTTCTTGTCCTATAAAATCATTGAAGCCTTTTGGTCTTATAGAAGAATTATTAACATCATAAGAGTTTTCATTGGAGTTAGTTATGCTTTCTCTATCCAATATTTAAAATCCATGTTTTTTGATTGTATTATATTATAAAAACTGATTAATAACAAATTTATTTTTTATATAAATATGATTATTTTCATGTAAAAAATTATAAATATAGTTTTATTAAATTATATATTAGTTTTTTAAGTCCTCTATTATAAAAATTTAGTTTCTATTTCTTTGAGCTATTTGAGCTTTTTTTAGAATACCTGCAATTTTTCTAAGTTTAAGATGTTCTGCTATATCTAAAGCAGTATCTCCATGGTTATCTTCTATATTTATATCGGCTCCTTTTTCTACTAAAAACTTAACATATGGTTCAGCAAACCTTGAGCCATATGATGCACAAGCCCACATTAAAGAAGTGTATCCTTCATAATCTTGAGCATTAATATCTGCACCTTTTTCTAATAAAACTTCAGCTAATTTTATACGATATTCCTGAAAACTTTTATTATTACCTTCACCCATACCAAGATATATTAAAGGAGTATATTCTCGTTTATTCTTTATGTTTACATCAGCACATTGCTCTATTAAAAAATTAGCTATTTCAAAGTCTAATACATCAATACTGCCTTCATCTGAAGTATCAAGAGTTTTATTTAAAGCTGTGTCTCCTTCATTATCTTGGGCATTTATATTGGCATTTTTTGAAACTAA
>CAKVCJ010000098.1 GCA_934725655.1 uncultured Brachyspira sp. | reverse complement strand
GTACAATTAAATTATAAAATTTATAATAAAAATGCAGTTCTTCGCGTAGCGTATCCGAAGGATATAAGGTTCTTTTTTATACCGATACCGCAGGCACTCCCTACGGTCGCGGTGCGGACTTCGTCAAAGTTTTTGCCCTTCGGACACGATTTGCGAAAGTGCAAGTTTTTAAGTCTTATATATTAAAACTATTATTTTCTATCAATTTTTTGTTGTTCTTTTTCCCGCCTTCGCTGTGCGGACTTCGTCAAAGAACCAAAAAAGTGCAATACTATGTCTAATATCTTAGGAAATATAATAAAATGATACCAACATTTTAAGATAAATAATGCAGTCTTTTTGCTTCTTTGGGTTACGCCTCCGGCACTCCTTTCAGTCGCAAAAGAAGTGGGGTGCGAGGCAAAGCCCTGCAAATAACTAAAATAAAAAAATTAAAAATTATTAGTATATATTAAAACTACTATTTTATATCAACTTTTTCCCGCGTACGAGCTGTACCACCTTGCCGCACAGTAATGTTATGCTTTAATTATAACTTCTTAGAAGTGCGGTGGGAGGGCATTTTAATGTACAATTAAATTATAAAATTCATAATAAAAATGCAGTTCTTTGCGTAGCGTATCCGAAGGATATGAGGTTCTTTTATACCAATACCGCAGGCACTCCCTACGGTCACGGTGCGGACTTCATCAAAGTTTTTGCCCTTCGGGCACGTTTCACGAAAGTGCAAGTTTTTGGATTTATTATTTAATACATATTTTAATATATATAAATAATTAACATTTTCATCTTCATAAAAAAATATATATATTAAAAATATAATTGTTTAGGTATGCACCAAAAATTGCTATCTTCTAATTCTTACAAAATTGCTGTGTATGAAATTATCATCTATATCTAAAACTATTAACATCCTATCTGCTTTTTTCCAATAATTCTTATCAAAAGGCATTCTAAAACCAATACGCTGCCCTACTGGAAACATTACATTATAAAATTTGTCATTGCCTGTAAAGATAAGTTTTTTATTATTATATAATGATACGCTTGCATTCAATTCTTCTATTGTACTTGAATTGGTATAATTAAAATTATTAACTTCTATAGTAGCCACTACTACTTCAGGGTTCTTAGAATCTATATTATTAATTTTAGTAGTGATAGGAGATTTAAACTTTCTAAAAAACTCTATATTATCAAATAACCCAGCCCTATTTGCAAAAAACAATATCACTACAATAGTGAGAAATCCTCCGTAAAGAAGCATAAACCATCTCTTAGAAAATATATTAGGGCTTCTTGGTATTTTAGGCATCTTTGGAGTGTGCGGCGGTTTAATATTATAAAACTCTAATTCGGTTTTTTTTGGGTCATATACCTCTCTTGCCAATTTACATCATCCTCTTTAATATTTTTGATTGAAAATAAGCAACATCTTTTGCCTGAACAGAATCATTGCCTAACTTTTTACTGGCCTCTAAAAAACTTTTTGACTGCAATATTAATGCTAACTTTGAAGCTTCAAGCATTTGTAATTTTCTTGCCAAAAAAGCTCCAACAAAACCAGCCAACACATCGCCCATTCCTGCTTTGCCCATAGAAACTGTAGGATTATAATTTATATATATATCATCATCATTCATCAAAAAACTTACAGCGTCTTTTAATATTATATTAGCCTTAGTACTTTCTCTAAACTTTCTTAAAGCATTATAAGGATTACTTAAAGCTTCTATATGATTAATACCAATAAGTTTCTCAAACTCATAAATATGCGGAGTAAGTAAGAAGTTACTATCCAATTCTGATAAAGTGCTTTGAAACATCAAATATAAAGCATCAGCATCTATAACTGTTGGAATATTTATTTGCTTTAATATAGAATTAATAAAAACCTCTGTAGACATATCTCTGCCAATACCAGAGCCTATTATACAAGCGTCGCTCTTATTTATATCATCTGCAATATATAAATCATCTGCTGTAAAATATTTATTGTCATCTCCCCCAACGCCTATAACAACAATCTCAGGCATATCTATCATTACAGCATTTCTTACAATTTGCAATATTGCCTTAGGAACATAAAGTCTAATATACCCTACCCCGCTCCTATAAGCAGCCTTTGCAGATAGTATGCAAGCTCCTGTATATTCATAGCTTCCGCATACTATGGCAAGTTTCCCCTGCTCTCTCTTAGAATAAAAAGCACTCCTTACTATATCTATATTCTCATCATAATCTATCAAATTAGCAGCATAAGAAGCTTCATCTAATATGCTCTGTGGAAATATTGATTTTATTATAAATAAATCCCCAATATATTCCCTCGTATTATATAAAAACATAATGTCCTTAGCAAAACATACAGTATAAGTCTCATCCGCCTTAAAACAACTATTAGAACTCTCATCAATCTTTGAATATAAACCAGAAGGTATATCTATAGCTATTCTTATAATATTTAATTCATTTAAACTATCTACTAAAAGCTTTTGTATTCCGCCTAAAGGTCTTCTTCCGCCTGTGCCGAATAGTGAATCTAAAACTATGTCATTTTCTTCTATCAGCTCAATGGCTTCATAAACATTCTCTTCACTTCCCAAATACTTTATTTCAACATTCATAGATTTTAATATATTGAAATTAGCATAAGTATCTTTATTAACTTTATCTAAATTACCAGTAATATAAACATTTACATTATATCCATTTTTTATTAAATACCTCGCAACAGCAAAACCATCGCCTCCATTTCCGCCAACAGATGAAAATATATGCACAAAATGATTATTAAGCGTTTCAGCATATCTCTCTAATAATAAATTAAATATATCTAAAGCCACATGCTCCATCAAAAGTATTGAAGGAATCTTTTCTGTTGTTTTTTTATCTATAGCAATTAATTCTTCCGTACTTACAACTTTCATATAAATAAACCCTATTTGCGATATTTAGCATTCTCTTTGATTATTTCTACAAATGAAATAAAAGGATTTTTTGTTATTTTATTATATCTGTTTAGTTTATATAATAAATTATTAATTCCAGAATGTTCTGACAATACTTTGGTATATGTTTCATTTGATATTGAGTTAGTATTATCTTTAAATACTCTTATATCATAATAAGCAGCTAATTTTAATGACCACATAGCATGATTATATTTTTTTCCGTCTTGTAAAATAGGATAAACTTTAATAAAAGATTTTGATAAGCTATTTTCAAATGCTCTTAAATCCTCTATATTACAAAATTTTGGAAGCAATTTATAAGTTATTTTATTTCCTTTTTTTATTGGAGTGATAATATCATATTTATTATAAACAGATATTATAGGCCAATAGGTAGCATTGCCGTATACCTCTTTTGCTATATCCCAATAATACATATCATTTGATATAGTATAAGATGAACTTGCAGTATTAACATTTGTGAAATAACCATTTACTATATTATATAGTTTCTCATTATCTACATTGTTAATTCCGTTGCTGCTAAAATTTAAAGCAATCATAATAACAATGGCTATAAAAACAATTATTACAGCTGCTATTTTTAATAAAATAAAATTATTTTTAGTCTCTTTTTTCTCATTAGTTTTATTATTAGATTTTGTCTTTTTGCCGGAAATATTTGCTATATCTAATAATTCATCTTTAGTATAATCTTTCATTTCCAATGTTTTTTCAGCAGTATTAGAAATAGCGGCTTTTTCATTAAAGAATTTATTATCTACTCTATTAATAAAAACAGCATCAGGAGTAAAATCTATATACCCCTTATTATAAAAGAAAATACCAAAATTATCTATACAAATGCTCTCATTATGATAAACAAAATGTCTAATATTTTCAAAAACTGCCTCAAAAAATTTTTTCTTTTCTAATCTCTCATCAACATCATCAATCTTAGATATAATACTATAAAGTGAGGCATCAAAACACATATCAGCACTTTTAAAAGCTATATTGTAATTTTTATCAATAAAAATATTTCCAACTTCATAAATAAAAAATACCTTTTTCTCCAAAACTAAAGAAGCAATATTATCAAATAAATTACTAATTTCATCTTTAATTAGTTTTTTATCTGAATTTTTTTTCATAGAATATAATTTATCTATTAGTTTATTGTATCCTAAATATTTATTTTTAATATTTTGAACTTTCATCTCTACTAAGTAAAGCAAAGTTCTATCTTTTTCAAAATTCACATATCCATCATCGTGGAAGAAAGTACCAAAATTTTCTATATATACCTTCTCTCCATTATCAACCAAATGCCTGATATTTTCAAAAATCATTTCATACAATTTTTTTTTAATAGCTCTATTTTTTACTGTATCATATTTTTCAGTGATAGTATTCAAAGAAGCATCGAAAGACATATCAGAACTTCTAAATATTATATTATAATTTTTATCTAAATATATATACCCCAACTCATACATATAAAAAACTTTATTATTTAAAACATATGGAGTAATACTAGAAAATAATTCATTGATAAGTTTATTAATTTCAGTTTTTGTGGTTCTTAATCTTGAAGACAATCTCTCAATTAATGTATTATTCGTACTAAACATAACTACCCCTTAAATAAACATAATTAAATTATATATTAATTTAAAATAAAAAAAAGCCTAATTTAAAAAAAATCAGGCTTTTAATTTTTTATTAAAATATTTTATAGATACTCTTTAAGCCATTCTTTTAACTGAGCTTCATTTTTCATGCCTTCTGCTCTCTTCACAATTTCGCCATTTTTAAAAACCATAAGAGTAGGTATAGACTGAACACCATATTTAGCAGCTATCTCTTCTGCCTCATCAACATTTACAGCAGCAAAATTCATCTTATCAGAATTAGCATCTGCAACCTTATGCAAAACAGGTGTCTGCATCTTACAAGGTCCGCACCATTCTGCAAAAAAATCTACTAAAGTTGCTTTATCTGATGATATTGCACTCTCAAAATTATCTGATTTTAATTCTTGTACTGACATATTATAATCCCCTCGTTAGCGATATTTAATGTTGGTATATAATCTAAACATAATTTTAATAAATGTCAATAGAGTTATGTTAATTTTAAAAACTAAATAAACATAACTACATATTTATATACAATTTAAAATATTTTTTAATATATTAATATATATAAAAAAACAAATCTCACACATTATAACTAAATATCAAATATAATCAATAAAAACTATAAAATCATAATAAAACTAATAATTATTACAACTATATTTTATTTTCAAAATCATTAATATTCTAAATTGCCCATTAAATAATATTTTAATATTTATAAAAGAATAATAAAAAATAAACTCAATATAAAGAGCCTTTTAATTTCTCTTTAATATTGAGTTTAAATTGGTCTATAAAAATTAAAAAATTAAAATCTTACAATATCTCTATTTATTTCTTTTAAACTGTGAACGCCGCACATAGTCATAGCATCTTCAAGTTCAGCCCCCAATTGAGCAACATAAGATTTAACCCCTTCTTCTGCTCCTCCATACACAGCTATAACAAAAGTTCTCGCAATAACCACCCCGTCAGCACCAATAGCAAGAGCCTTTAATATATCGGCACCGCTTCTAATACCGCCGTCTACTAATATTTTTATTTTTCCCTTAACAGCATCAACTATCTCAGGCAAAACTTCCGCAGTAGAAGGACACTGGTCAAGAACTCTTCCTCCATGATTAGAGACTATTATAGCATCAGCACCAGCCTCAACTGCTTTTTTAGCTCCTTTCACAGTCATGATTCCCTTTATTATAAACGGTCTCTTAGCAATCTCTTTTATCTGTCTTAATTCATCAACAGTTTTACTTCCTGCCTTTGGAGTAAGATTTTTCAAAAAAGGCAGCCCCGCACCATCAACATCCATAGCAACCGCAAAAGCATTGGAATCTGCAACAAGCTTCATTTTTTCTTTTATAACATCTATATTCCAAGGCTTTATAGTTGGAATGCCTATACCATTTTGTTTTTTTATCATAGTAGTAGCAGCAATCATTACATTAGGATTAGTGCCGTCCCCAGTAAAAGCTGTAATGCCAGACTCAGCACAAGATTTTACCAATATATCATTATATTCTTCTTCTTCATATTTATTACCGTAATGAAGCTTAACTGCCCCAACAGGGCCTGCAAATATAGGATACTTAAATTTTTTACCAAATAACTCAAAAGAAGTGTCAACATCTTCATTTGATGATATTGTATCCATATTGAGTCTTATCTCCTTCCATTTATCATAGTTTCTAATAGCAACATCCCCTATTCCCTTAGCACCAGGCCCAGGCATGCAATCTCGGCATACTCTGCCATTACATACAGCACAAGCCTTACAAAAACCCATGCAGTCTTTTGCTGCTTCTATAATCTCTTTATATGTCATAAAAATTCCTTTAATTAAAACTGTATTTTTATAATTATATAATATAGAATAAATAAAATACTTTCTGCTATTAAAAATATTATTTCTGTTTCAATATCTCTATCATCTCTTTTATAAGATTCTTTTCACTCATAGCTGTCATTAAATGATCCTGAGCATGTACAAAAAGCATTGTTATTTCTATCTTTTCGCCATTAGCTTCTCTCGTTATAAGATTTGTTTGAAACTCATGAGATCTTAATAATAACTCATCAGCTTCTTTCATCTTTTCTGATGCCTCATCAAACTTTCTTTCTTTAGCAAGTCTTAAAGCCTCATAAGCTAAACCTTTGCTTTCTCCTGCTAAACTAATAATAGGAAATACATTCTCCTCCATAAACTTTTCTTGTTCTTCAGTCATAATTATAATCTCCTAATATATATAATTATTGGGGCTGGCCCAGATAACTAAAAAAGCTCCTTTTTTGCTAAATTATATATAATTTCCAATTGTTTTTCAA
>CAKVCJ010000097.1 GCA_934725655.1 uncultured Brachyspira sp. | reverse complement strand
GAAAAATATCTTCGCTGTTGGAATAAATATTATTATCATGCACCCCTACATGTGCTGTAATATCTATAATCCATAATCTTCTTGCTTCAAAGAAAAGAAAACCGCTCATGGCATAATAAGGCTCGTTTCCAACAAATGTCTGCACAGAAAAGTCAGTATAATATCCTTCATCGTAATGGTGTGTATTATTATTTTCATTGCCCGGCGAATATTCATTATTTCTTCTTATTCCATGTCTAAACCAAAAGCCTTCTATACCAACAGTAAATCTGCCGTCTCTTCCATTTTTAAAATAAAAGAAAGCATTGATACTGTCTCCCCATTCTTTAATAGGTACAGAGCCTATTTCTGTTACTATCCCAGCTACTCCAGTATTGATATAATCATTGCTGTATGATATTTTAGCCATTAATCCTTTAGAAGAGTTAGCATCAAGCCCCATCTCTCCATTAATCATACCAACGCCAATAAACACGCCGTAAAAAGCAGACTCTATCATAAGCCCTGTATCGTATCTTGGTATAAGCTGCGTTTCATAGCCTATAGGCATATCTCTCGGCCCTGATAATACTGTTGCTTTGTTGCTGCTTACTGTGTGAAAATAAAATAGGGTAGGGAAATATGATGTCATTGGTATATTTTTTGTATATGGCTCTAATACTCCGGCTCTTATGCCGATATATTTAAAATTTACAAATAGATTCATTTTAGAAAAGTCGAAAACGGGAGGCGACATATCTTTATAAAATCTTGCTTTATGCGATAATGGCTCATAAAATCTTGCGTTGATATTTGCTTCAATAGATGCATATTTATATTCTTTTATATAATGTAAGTCTCCATAAAGAAGAACTCCTAATGTATCTTCATTTCCTGTTTGCTCTATTAAGTCGCTCATTCTGCCGTATGCGGTTAATTCTAATGATGCACTTAAAACTCCATATTTACCAGAATTTGTATTTGTTGTTTGGCTATACGATGTATTAAAAATATTAAAAAGAAGAATTATAATTATTAAATATTTTTTCATAATATTACCCATAATTTATTAATTTAGTCAATATAACATAAACAAATTAAAATATCAATTAAATAATATATTGAATATTTAACAATTTTTGATAATATATAAATATCAATTTTTAAGACAATATTATGAAAGCTTATGAAAGATTTATAAAATACACTGCTTTTGACACTTCATCATTATCTGTTAATGATAATGAAACTCCGAGTTCTAAGGGGCAGAGGGAATTTGCTGAGTATTTATTAAAAGAGTTAAAGGATTTAGGAGTTGATAATTCTTATATTGATGAGAAGTCTTTTGTATATGCTTCCATTCCTGCAACTAAAGGAAAAGAAGACAAGCCAAAAATAGGTTTTATTGCTCATTTGGATACTGTTGAAGATGTAAGCGGAAAAGATATAAAGGCTAATATAATAAAAGATTATGATGGAAAAGATATAGTTTTAAATAAAGAAAAAAATATAGTATTTAGTATTAAAGATTTTCCTAATTTAAATAAATATATAGGCAGTGATTTAATAGTAACAGACGGCACAACGCTTTTAGGTGCTGATGACAAGGCGGGCATTGCTGAGATTATGACTATGGCTGAAACTATAATGAAAGATAAGAGTATAGAGCATGGCGAGATAAAAATAGCATTTACTCCAGATGAGGAGATAGGATCTGGTATAGAATATTTTAATGTTGAAGGATTTTCTGCTGATTTTGCCTACACTGTAGACGGAGGAGAATTGGGGGAGATAGAATACGAGAACTTTAATGCTGCTTCTTTAAAACTAATTGTTAATGGAGTTAATGTTCATCCTGGCGATGCTAAAAATAAAATGAAAAATTCTATATTGTTAGCAATGGAGTTTAACAGTATGCTTCCTCAAAATGAAAAACCTGAGTATACAGAAAATTATGAGGGCTTTTATCATTTATCATCTATAGAAGGAAATGAAGAAAATACTAAACTTGAGTATATTATAAGGGATCATGACAGAGAAAAGTTTGAAAGTAAAAAAGAGCTTATAAGAAATATTTGCGAGTTTCTAAATAAAAAATATGGTAAAGATACATTTGAGATTGAACTTAAAGACACTTACTACAATATGAAAGAAAAAATACTTCCTCATATGCATTTGATAGAAAATGCTAAGCGGGCTTTTAATGAATGCGGTATAAAAGAAAATATAATACCTATTAGAGGCGGCACTGATGGTGCAAGGTTATCTTTTAGAAATCTCCCTTGTCCTAATTTGTCTACTGGAGGAGAAAATTTTCACAGCAGATTCGAATATATTCCTATTCAATCTTTAGAGAAGATGACTGAAGTTTTATTAAAGATAGTGGATATATATTCTAAATAAATAATTAAAAAAATTATAATAGAGTTTTTAACAATTTTTTTAATCCTTCTTCTATAGGGGTAAAGTTTATATTTATTAAATTAAGTAATTTTGTATTATCTAAAATACTGTCATTTATATCGCCGTCTCTTTTATCTAAATAATTTATTTTTATATTTGATTTAGATATTCTGATTATAATATTGGCAAGCTCATTTATGCTTATAGCGTTATTGGTAGAAATATTGAAAATCTCATTTGAAATGTTTTTTTCTATAAGAAACAAAAATATTTTAGCTATATCTTCAACATATATAAAATCTCTAGTCTGCTTTCCATCTCCAAATATATTTAAATCTTTATTATTAATAGAGTTATCCATAAATATAGAAACTACCCCAGCCTCTCCGTGCGGTGTTTGTCTTGCTCCGTAAACATTAGAGAATCTGCAAATTATATAATTTAAATTTGACAGCATTAAATATTTTTCCATAGTAAGTTTGGATAGTCCATAATATGAAATAGGAATAGCGGTATGCATTTCATCTATCGGAAGCTTTTTAGGAATGCCGTATACAGCCGCACTTGAACTTGCTATGATTTTTTTTATATTATATTTTTTAGATAATTCTATGATATTAAGAGTTGCTATTATATTTTCATTAGCATCATTAATAGGGTTTCTTATGGAATTGGGTACTGATACTTGCGCTGATAAATGTATTATATATTCTATTTTGTTGTTTTGAAATACGGCTTCTAAATCATTATAATTTTTTATATCTATGTTATAGAAAGAAGCTTTAGTATTAATATTTTCTTTTTTTCCTGTAGATAAATTATCAGCAATAATAACTTTATAATTATTTTGTATTAATATATCTGCTATATGTGAGCCTATAAAGCCTGCTCCGCCTGTTATTAATATCATAATATACTCTTTTTAATAAAAAATTATATTTAGTATGATATACTTTTTAGATATATAAATCAAATTTATATAATATTTTATTTATTTTTATAATTAGTGTATAATTTAATTATTAAAATTAGTAGGATTATTTTATGCCAAAAGTTTCTGTGATTATACCAATTTATAATGTTGAGAAATATTTAAGAAAATGTTTAGACAGTGTTATTAATCAGACATTAAAAGATATAGAGATAATTTGTGTAAATGACTGCTCTGCTGATAATTCAGAAAATATTATTAAAGAATATATGGATAAAGACATAAGAATAAAGCTTATTAGTCATAAAGAAAATCAGGGTTTAGGTTTTGCAAGAAATAGCGGTTTATTAGAAAGTAGGGCAGAATATATTTCTTTTATAGATTCTGATGATTTTGTGTCTGAAAACTTTATTGAAGAGTTATATAATACAGCTATAAAAAATGATGCTGATATAGTTTTTACAAATAATATATATACTGTTAATGAAAATAATATAAAGCCTTATTATCATAACAGATTAAATATTTGGAAAAGAAAATTTAAAAACTCTTATATTGAAGGAATTAGCAATTTTAATGTTAATGCTTCAGAAAAAGAAAATACGCCAGAATATCCTTTAGTTGTTGCTTGGAATAAATTGTATAAGAAATTTTTTTTAACTAAATATAAATTACTATATTCTAAATTTAGACTTGCTGAAGATGCCGATTTGTTTTATAGGATTTTAGCTAATAATCCAAAGATGTATTATAATAATAATGCCAAATATTATTATTTACAAAGAACTACTTCTTTAATAGGAAATATTTCTCATACTAAAAATATGCCTTTAGCAATATTGGAAGTTTTTGAAAATATTTTTAATTATTATAAAGAAAATAAAAAAGAACTTTTAATAGACTCTAATTATTATAATTTCTTTTCTTTGCTTCACACTTTTAATAATTACAAAGCAGATAATAAAGATGAGTTTTATAAACTTTGCCATCACTTAATGAAAAAACTCGATGTTGAAATAGACAGAAAAAAACATGCTTTCTATTCATACAATGTTTATGTAATGAAAACTTATGATGATTATAATATTTACAAAGAAAAAATAGAATCTATAAAGAAAAAAGTGTTTTCTGTTGCTTGGTGGATACCTTCTATAACGCTTAGAGAGAAATACAAAAAATATGCTTTAGATAAAATTGCTGATAGTAAATTTTAAATATGATTGTATCCTTTATATTTAAAGTTTACTGTTTTGTTATTTTTATCTATAAACAAAACTCTATTTTCTTGACTTGATGATATCATTTTTCCTATTTTTATAAGATTGTCTTTTTCTTCTATATTGTCCTCAGTTGTAAATAACACAGCATAATCTTCTCCGCCAGTGAGTATTGAGTTTAATATTTCTCTGCTGCCATCAAAAAATCTATTAACCTTTTGCCAATTAGAGGCCTCAAATACTTTGGCATACAAATTAGACTTCTCTGCTATATGAGATAAATCTTGCAAGAGTCCGTCGCTAATATCTATAGAAGAGTTTATTTTGTGTTTTTTTATTATTTCCTGCCATTCATTAAAAAAAAGCTTTGGCCTTAAATGCGTCTTTACGCTTTCATCATCATAGCTGTAATTTCCAGATAATAATTTTTTTAATCCTAAGTCGCTCTCTCCAACAACTCCCAAAACATATATATTATCATTATCTTTTGCCGTGCTTCTAAGTATTGCTTTATCTTTTTTTATTTCGCCTATTAATGTTATAGAGATAAAAAAATCATTATTTGAACTAGTGGTGTCCCCTCCTGCAATTTCTATATTAAATGGTTTGCATGCTTCTAAAAAACCGTTATACCATTGTAAAATATTTTCTTCTGTGATATTTTTTGGTATAGACAATGATACAAACACACTCTTAGGAAAAGCACCTTTACATATAATATCGCTAATATTAACCTGAGCAGATTTGTAGCCTACATCATAAAAAGAATAATATTTAAGGCTGAAATGTATATTTTCAACTAATATGTCTGTTGTTGCAAGAACATCCTTTTCATCGCTAATGTTTTTTAACACAGCACAGTCGTCGCCGATATTAACGTTTGAAGTTTTATTGCAGTTGTTTGAGAGTTGTTTAATTTTTTCTATAAGTTCAAATTCTTTCATCTTTACTCATTTACTTATTTCTTCATTAAATTTTTTAGGATCATACCAATAGCAACCTATACAAGAACCATTGTATTCTAAAGAACCTTTTAAAACAGATTTAGAATATCCAAGATTTTTAGCATCAAATCTTAATCCTGTCTCCTTACAATTTTTACAATGCTGTCTTTTTGCATTATTAGCTGCTTTTGATAAAGGCTGGAAATCTTCTAATTTTTGAGATGTTCTTGAATTAGCATCATATCTTCCATCTTTATGATCAACTTCTACTTCTCCTGTGTAAAGTACAACACACCTTTGTTTTTTTATTGTATCTTTAATTTTTTTATCTATTGCTCTATAAATTGGATTTTTCTTTCTTCCTTCTAAAGATACAGCTATAATTTTCCCTTTTTCTTTTATTCTTTTTATATTAAATTCTTTTCCCAAAGGTCCATCATCTCGGCACCAGTCTCCGCCATTTCCCATTTGTAATGAGGCATATTCTCCTATAAATTCATCAATATAGACTATTCTTGAAAAACCATCTTCATCTGGTTTAGCTAATTCCAAAAATAACTCTTTTTTCTTTTTCAACATAATTTTTTATCCTTTCTTCAGCATGTTTAAAATATGTTTGATCTTTTTCTATGCCTATAAAATTTCTATTACAATTTATAGAAGCTACTCCTGTTGTACCACTTCCCATAAAAGGGTCTAATATTGTATCATTTATATTTGAATGTTTTATTATTAAATCTTCTATTAATTTTAAAGGTTTTTGTGTAGGGTGTATTCTGTTTTTTATATGTTCTATTGGGTAATTATATATACCATTGTCATATTCTGAATTAAATGTAGGGTTATTCCCTTTAACTCCATATATTGCTATTTCTCGGCTATTAGTTAAATAACTTCTTTTACTATTCAAAGGAACTGGGTTAGTTTTCTCCCATATAATGAGCCTAATCATTCTAAACCCTGCTTTTTCCATAGCTTCTTTTAAAAAAGTTATTTTCCATATATCATAAAATATTATAGCAGATCCGCCTTTTTTTAATGTGTTAAATAAAGTTTTACATAAAATATCCAAATCTATTATTGCTTTGTCCCACTCCCCAAAATCCATACTCACAGCGAATCTTTTCACACCTTTTTTTACATTCATAAAGCCAGTATCTTTAGATATAGTATAAGGAGGGTCTGTTAGAATTAAATTAATTTCATTATTAATATCATTTAAAATATTAAAACAGTCATCATTTATTAGTTTCACAATACTACCTTATAAATATTAATAAAAAGCCAACCATGGGAATTGAACCCACGACCCACGCATTACGAATGCGTTGCTCTACCAACTGAGCTAGGTTGGCATTATTTTATAATTATAACAGTATTATATGCTTTGTCAATTTTATTGAAGTTCAATGAATTAACTAAATAATTTTTTTGCACAGGTTCCAAACATATTGCAGTTAGGAATTCCTTAATTTCTTAAAGTATATCATAGGCGTATCATAAT
>CAKVCJ010000096.1 GCA_934725655.1 uncultured Brachyspira sp. | reverse complement strand
AGTTGAAAAACAATTGGAAATTATATATAATTTAGCAAAAAAGGAGCTTTTTTAGTTATCTGGGCCAGCCCCAAAATAAATATGCATTAAAATTGCTTTGTGATACATCTTTAAAATCAAAAATAGAAGGTATAAAAAATGCAGCCGAATCAGCACTTGAAACTATAGCTAATAGAATGAAAGTTGAAAGATATGAATTAGATGATTTATTAATTCCTGATTTTAATCTTGATAAAAATGGCGAGAGAATAGTATATGCCGAAGATAAAGAATATAAACTTTTTATTGATGATAATATAGATCTCCATATTATGTATAATAATAAAGAATTAAAAACAGCACCTAAAACTTTTTCTAAAGAGTTAAAATCAGAAATAACTTTTATTAGAAAAGAAATAAAAAACATTGTAAAAAGTCAAAGAGACAAAATGATATATCTTTTGATGAATGGAAGAAAATATTCTTATAATTTTTGGAAATCTGTTTATATAGATAATTATTTTTTTAATGAGTATGCTGTTAAATTAATTTGGAATTTATACGATGAAAATAATCTTTTTTTAACTACATTCAGATATTCAGGTGACGGAAGTTTTACTGATTATGATGATAATGAAGTAAAAATAAATGAAAATAATTCTATTGGTTTAGCATATATAAAAGAAATGGATAATGATATTATAGAGAAATGGAAAAAACAATTATCAGATTATGAGATTGTTCAGCCTATTAAGCAATTAAAAGTTATTGATGATTTAGAGAAGGAATTTTATTCATTTAATGGCGAGTATAAATTATCTAAGTTAAAAAATTTTGTTAATAAATATCCTTTTAATGAATATTATGAAGATTATTATATAATAGATGGATATAAATTTAAAGAGAAAGTAAGCGATTTAGTATTAGATATATCAACAAATGGTATTAGCAGAGATAATGCTAACTTTGGAGATATGATAAAAATAGCATTAAAAATATTAAATATATCAGAAAATAATAAACATTTAGTTGATAGATTTATGTATGGAAGTATTTTAATTTTAGAAAATTTACTTAATTAACATAATGTTTAATGAAATAATAGGAGATCATTATGCCAATATATCAACCAAGAAATAAAGAAGAATTAAAAAAATTGGTAGATGATGAAAGTATTTATTTGGGTGATATTGATACAAGTTTAATCACTGATATGAGCAGTATTTTTTATGAAAGTTTAAGGAAAGATTTTAAAGGTATTGAGAAATGGGATACTTCAAATGTTAAAGATATGCATAATATGTTTAGTGATGCTGTATATTTTAATCATAATATAGAAAAGTGGAATGTATCTAAAGTAGAAAATATGGGGGCTATGTTTTTAAGATGCCTTTATTTTAATCAGCCTCTTAATGATTGGAATGTTTCCAATGTAAAGGATATGGGGGCTATGTTTGCTGGAGCTGAAAGTTTTAATATGCCTCTCAATAAATGGAATACTTGTAATGTTTTTGATATGAGAGCAATGTTTAATATGTCTCTAAACTTCAATCAGCCTTTAAATAATTGGGACACTTCTAATGTTGAAAATATGAATGGTATGTTTTCACAAGCAAAGAATTTTAATCAGCCTCTTGATAAATGGAATACTTCAAATGTAAAAACTATGCAGTTAATGTTTAATGGATGCATAAATTTTAATCAAGATTTAAATAGTTGGAACACTTCTAATGTTAAGAATATGCATGGTATGTTTTATGATGCCAAAAATTTTAATCAGCCTTTGAATAATTGGAAAGTTAATAAAGTTATAGATATGAGTGAAATGTTTTCAAAAAGCGGTTTTCAGTATTATGATTCTTTAGATGATTGGAATGTTGACTCTCTTGAGTATTTAGATGATTGGGCTGATATCATTTATAAGAATATAGATAAATTAACTCTGAAATGGATTTTATACTTATATGCTTTTGATAATGAGAATAAAATTATAATTAAAAAAATAGAAGAAAATATAAAAGATATTCATAAAATAGCTTCAGAAATAAAAAATAAAAAAGTTCAATTAGCCAAAAGAAAATTAGAAAATATTTATTATGATGATTTGAAAGAAGTTGTTAATTATGAAATATTTGACACTATTGAAAAATATGAAGAAAGTATTAAATTAAGTAAAAAAGATGAGAAGAAAGTTTCTTATATAGAAAATTGCAATGTATTAACAAAAGATAAATCAAGAAATGTTGATGCAAAAGTTATAAAATATATATACTTAAAATATTTAGAATTAAAAAGAGATGCTTATTATTTGTTTGAAATTAATTCTATAATAGATTTACTTGACAGAGAAAGTTTTTTAAGTTTTGCTAAAAATATTTATATAGAAACTCATAAAGAAACTTCTGCCATTGTTTATAGTTTGTATGGAGGCGATGAAGCTTTAAGAGAAATATATAAAAAAGAGAAAGACTCTAACTTCTTTTTAATAATTTTATCATCAGTAAAAACAACAGAATACAGTATTAAGTTATTATATGATATTTATTCAAAAACTAAAAAATCAGAATTGAGAGAAGAGGCTTTTTATTTAATAAATAATAAAATATCAAAAAAAATAGGACTTGATATTGATGATTTAGAATTGAAGTTTAGATTAAATTTTGAATTTGATTCAAAAGGTGAAAAAATTATTAATGATGATTATAAATTAATTTTGAATGCTGATTATTCTGTAAAGCTGTTTGATATAAAAAATAATAAACTCTTAAAAGCTGTACCAAAAGATATTACGGAAGATATAAAAGAAGAAATTAAGCATATAAAAAAAGAAATACCTGACATTATAAAGAAATTATCTTTAAAGTTAACAAAATCATTAATGTATGAAAAGAAATATAATTATAGTTTTTTTAAAGAAGTATTTATTAACAACCCTATAATGAATAAATTTGCTTCTTCCATTATATGGAATTTGTATGATAAAGACAGTAATTTTATAACTACATTTAGATATGCAGGAGACGGAAGCTATTCAAATTGCGATGATGAAGAAGTTAAAATTAACAACGACAGCTTTATAAGTTTAGCAAGCCCTGCTGAAATGGACGATGAAACTATAAATAAATGGAAGCGTCAATTAGAAGATTATGAACTTAGTCAGCCAATCAATCAATTAACTATAATAAAATTGGATAAAAATAATTTGGAAAGTGAGATAAATAAATTACAGAATATTGAAATATCTTATGGCAGTTTTAATGCTTTTGCTGCCAAGTATTCAATGAATCCTAGTTATTTAGATTTTTGTGTAGTTGGAACTTATAATTTAATAATGGAAAACGGAGACTCTTTTGAAATAAAAGTAAATACTAATAATAAAATTGATTACAAAGACAAAGTAAAAATAAACATTAACTTTTATAACGAAAATAACAAAAAAGTATCAGAAAGATTTATTTACACATTACTTATTTTGATGATTTGTGATTTTAGGCTTACTGATATATTTGCTTAAATAAAAAAATTATTTTAAAAACATTCATTAACGCACGGTGGGCTGATATTAGTTTTTTACTTTATTACAATTGTTAATAAAATTTATATTTTACGCTTTGTTTACCGTGCGGTGAAGCAGCAACAAATTTAAAAAATGCTTGGGTGGGCACAAAAATGACAATACAAACAAAAAATAAGAATAATTTTAAAACATCATATAGCACAAAAAGCCTTAAGGGTGGGGAGTGTAATTAAATTTAAAAACTTTATTTATATACCAGACTTTTTATACTTATTTAGATATACTAAAAATTTTTAAGTTTGTAATTTTTTTATTGTTATCGGGGGCTAGCCCCCGTACCCCTACTTCTTTTGGTGACCCAAAGAAGCAAAAGGACTGCATTTTTTATACAAAATATAAATATTATTTTAGCTTTTATATATTTCAAAGATATAAAGCAAAACACTTGCACTTTTTGGTTCTTTTGACGAAGTCCGCACCGCGACCGAAGGGAGTGCCTGCGACCGTAGGAAGTACCTTTAGGTATGGATGCGAGCTGCGGGAAAAAGAACAATAAAAAAGGCTCAAGTATATAAAAACTCGAGCCTTTTATATTATTGTATTTATTATTTACCAGGAGTACTTAGAGCATCATCAACATTTGTATTAGTTTCAATACTAGCCAAATCTTTAGCATCATAATCTTTAAGAGGTATTCTATTTCTAATAGCAGCATAAACAGTAGGCACTATAACAAGAGTAAACAAAGTAGAAACACTCAATCCTCCAAGTACAGCTAAAGATAGAGGCTGATACATTTCATTACCTTCACCGCTTGATAAAGCCATAGGAAGAAGTCCGAGTATAGTAGTTAATGAAGTCATAAGTACAGGTCTTAATCTCCTAGGTCCAGCAATTAAAGCAGCAGCATCTCCATTAATTTTTTTCTCATGCATAAGCTGATTCATATAGTCAATAAGTACAATACCATTATTAACTACAATACCAATAAGTACTATAACTCCAATTCCGCTATATACACTTAAAGTCTGTCCTGTAATGAGCAGTAGGAAAAGAGAACCAGCAAAACCGAAAGGTATAGCAAGAGCGATAACAAAAGGGGCTATATAAGATTCAAACTGACTGGCCATAATAGCATATACTAACACCAAAGCCAATATTAAAGCCTGTATAAGCTGTCCGAAAGCTTCTTGCATGTCCTCATAATCACCAGAATAAACAATGCTAAAACCAGCAGGCATAAATACTTTTTCATTAATAGCTTTTTGTACATCATTCATTATCTGATTCATAGGTCTGCCGTAGCCTGCTGCTGTAATTGAAGTTATTCTGCTGTCATTTTTTCTTTCTATTTCTGTAGGGGCAAAATCTTTATTAACACTAGCAATTGCAGATACAGGCACCATTCCGGAAGCTGTTGGTATAAGCATTCTATTAACATCATCTATATTTATTCTGTCTTTTTCATTAAGCTGTACTATAACATCAATATCAGTAACCTCAGAGTTTTCAGGAGTCATTCTTGTAGCAGTTGTACCGCCGAAGCTTGTTTTTATAGAGTTGGCAACTGTGTTAATATTAAGTCCCATTTTTGAAGCTAAATCTCTGTTTATAGTTACATTAAGCTCAGGACTAGAATCACTTTTTTTCAAACGTACGTCCCTAAGTCCGGGAACATCTTGTAAAGCAGCTATTATATTATTAGCTATTTCTCTTGCTCTAACTAAATCTTCACCTACTATATCTATATCTATACCGCTTGAAGTACTGCTTCCGCCTCCGCGCATACTGCTTACACTATCAACGTTAATTGTAGCAGGATATCCAGCTAATTTCTTTCTAACCATTTCAACATATTCTTCTGTCTCCACAGTTCTGCCGTCAGATTTATCTATTAATTTAGCTCTTATTTGTCCCTTATTGGCATCAGATCCGGATCTCGCCCTCGATTGTATTCTGCTTAAATCCTTTCCAATAACATCTTCAACATCTTTTCTCATTCTGTCTATAAATGAGCCAGTCTGCTCTTTTCTTGTACCTATAGGCATTTGTATAGTTGCCATTAATTGCCCCTCGTCAGATTGAGGGAAACCTTCTTTACCTATAAATATTAATCCTACTACTATAACAGCAAATACAACACTTATTACAGGGATTAATATTCTATTTTTATGGTGAACAGAATAAGTTAATATTTTTTCGTATACAAAATTAACTTTAGAGTGGAAGTGCTTATCGAAAAATACTTCAAAGCGGAAGAAAAATTTAGATTTCTTAGTAGTTACAAGCCTTGCTCCAAGCATAGGTACTATAGTTAAAGCAACAGCTAAAGAAGCTATCATAGAAACTGTAACTGTAATACATAAATCTCTAAACATCTGACCAGTTTGTCCTTCTACAAATAGGAAAGGCAAGAATACTGCTATTGTTGTAAGAGTGGAAGCAGATATTGCAAGTGCAACAGTAGAAGTACCGTCTATTGCAGAAGAATATTTACCATAACCATTATTTCTGTAATAGAATATATTTTCAAGTACAACAATAGAGTTATCTACCATCATACCAATACCAAGTACAAGTCCTGAAAGAGATATAATATTTAAAGTGGTGCCGAAGAAATACATCAAAGTAAATGTTACTATTATTGACATAGGTATTGATATTGCTATTATAAGTACAGTCCTAACATTCCATAAATATATCATAAGAATAATAACAGCAAATAATCCCCCCTGCCAAGCAGTATCAAGTACGCCTTTTATGGCATTATTAACGTTGTCAGCACTGTTGAATAATACTTCATATTTTATGTCTCCAGGTAAGTTTAAGCTGTCTAATCTTTTTTTAATAGCATCAGAAACAGCAACTGTATTAGCACCAGATTCCTTGTTTATAGAAACGTTTACAGCAGGAGTACCATTAACTTTTATAACGTCTCCGTCTTCATCATAACCCTCATAAACAGTAGCTAACTCTCTAAGTCTTATAGGAGTGTTATTATCTTTTAATGCCACTACAACATTACCAATATCATCAACAGTTTTAAACTCACCAGTAGTTCTTAAAGTATATTTATAAACACCCTCATAAGTTTCACCGCCTGAAATGTTTTGGTTTTCCATAGCCAAAGTGCTTACTATAGAGTTAATGTCAAGTCCATAAGCCTGAAGCCTATTCATATCAACATCAACTTTAATCTGAGTTTTAAGTCCGCCTCTAATCTCCGCCATAGCAACACCGCCTACTTGTTCTATAGAAGTAAGTATCTGATTATCAACCAAATTGTATAATGCAGA
Organism: uncultured Brachyspira sp.; assembly: GCA_934725655.1. Lineage (GTDB taxonomy): Bacteria > Spirochaetota > Brachyspiria > Brachyspirales > Brachyspiraceae > Brachyspira. The sequence goes on along the minus strand of CAKVCJ010000096.1, from coordinate 203 downwards.
TAGGTTGTCAGTGCCGTAAAAAGATATTTCCATAACAGGAATATTGTCAGTAGAAAATTTATAAACAGCAGGGCTTTCAGCATCATCAGGTAAAGATTTTCTTATTCTGTCTATTGCCTCTCTTATGTCCGCAGTAGCAGATGCTAAATCGCTTCCCCAGTTAAACTCTATAAATACTTTTGAATCTTCTTCCTCTGAAGATG
>CAKVCJ010000095.1 GCA_934725655.1 uncultured Brachyspira sp. | reverse complement strand
GATACACCTGCAAATAATGAACGCATCATAAGGCGAATTCCTCCATAAAAGTAATTTTTTTATATTTAATTAATTTGTTATATTCTTATAATTATTTTCGGTATAATTAAAATTTGCTTAATATTTTTTTATTGGCATTTAATTTTTATATACAAAAATGATAATAAAACGTATTTCTTTTTGATGATAAATAAGTTTTGATAATGTAAATTAATGAGAAATAAAAATGTAATATTTGTGATTGTTTAAAATATAAAAAAGAGATGCTACATTTCATAGCACCTCTTAAAAATAATACTTTTCATAAACCTTTTATATAATTAATCATCAAATTGTTGTCCCATTAATGATCCATCGGATGATATAAATATTTCCATCATATTATTGAGTTTTACTTTATAATTCCCCCACTCTTTTTCAACACTTACCATCATAGCTTGAGGATATGTCTTTTTTACTGTATTAGCAACTGCTTGAGGCAATACACTGAAAGGCACACCATTATATTCGCCGTCTATATTAATCCAATCTCCATTTGTTAAGAAATCTATACTTGCACCATTAGAAAGCTCAACATCAAATTTACCGCCGTCTCTTTCCACTTTCCATATCTGAGCATTAGGATACACTTTTTTTATAAATGTTACTGCTTGCTTTGGAAGAGCTGAAGCCGGCACTACCATATCAGCAAATACAATTGATGTTGAAAAAATTGTTAAAATTGTTAAAAAACATAATAATTTTTTCGTCATATTAAACTCCTATACTATGGATTATATTAATAATATGCTTGTAAATTATTTTTACAATAATAATATAATCAATATTTTTATTTATGTCAATATTATATATCGTATTTATTATAAATTATAATAATGATATTTATACTTATTTGTTCACAATAAAATATTGTTAATATTTATTATAGTTATTTATTCCGTTAAATCAACTTCTATATTTGAAATTTTGTTTATTATTTCATCATAACTCATTTTTGCAAGAGAATTATCAGTTCCGCAAGCAATATATAAAGCATCAAACCTTTTCATGCTTTTATCAACTAATACTGTAATACTTTCATCTATTCCAAATGGGCAAACTCCTCCAAAAGTAAATCCCGTTAATCTGAAAGTATCTTCAGCATTAGCAAAATTAGTTTTACATCCAAAATAATCTTTTGTTTTTTTTGAGGATATTTTTTTATCTCCTGAAGCTATAAGCATAGTAAAATCTTTTTTTACAGGTTTTAGCATTATTGATTTAGCTACCTGTCCTTTTTCTATATTTAAAGATTTAGCAGCATCTTCAACCGTCTTAGTAGCTCCTTCGCCTTCAAGCTCTTTGTATTCTATATTGAGTTTTTTTAAAACATTTAATACTTTTTCATTTATCATAAAAATCTCTCCTTTATTTAATTATGCTCTTTTAAGAATAATCCTATTCCAAATAAAATTACTATTATACCTATAATCTGATTGATGCTAATACTCTCTTTTAATATGAAATATCCTAATATACAAGCTCCTACAGCTTCTCCTAATATAGTCATAGATACAACACTTGCTGAAAACCATTTTAAAAGCCACATAAATATTACATGTCCAAGCATTGTAGAAATTAGAGTTAAGCCAAGTATATTTAACCAAGTATAGAAAGGATATCCTACAAAATTTGTATCGCTGATAATAGTAATAAAAAATGATAATATTGATGCTGAAAAATATGTTAAAGCTGTATATGTTATTGCGGATAATCTCTTTCGTACACACTGCCCCAATACAAAATTCGCACTCATAAGTCCAGCTGATATGAAAGCTAATATATCTCCAAATAAAGCATAAGCACTTACCCTGAAATCTCCCCAGCCTATTATAACAGAGCCTACTATAGCTATAATAAAACCAAGTATTGCTAATTTTGTATATCTTTCTTTAAAAATGAAATATCCTGCTATTATAGAAAATAAAGGCTGAAGCGTTACTATTACAGTAGAGCTTGCAACAGAAGTGTATTTTAAAGATTGAAACCACATGGAATAATGAAGAGATAATGCTATGCCTGCTATTAATGATAGCAGCAAATCTTTTTTGTTAATATTTACTAATTCTTTAAAATTTTTTATCAATACTATAGGTAAAATTATTATAAAAGAAAATAATAATCTATAGAAAGCTACAATTAGAGCGGGAGCATTAGCAAGCTTTACAAATATAGCGGACATTGATAATGCTGCTACTCCGATAAATAGAAATATACCTTTTCCCATTACATATCTATACAAAATATTATAATATTTATAAATCATATTATAATATTTTTTTTTATTTTTCAATAATTAAAATATTATAAATTGTTTTATTATTAGATTGATTTTTTTACTTTATAGTGTATGATTTATGATATAAAAATTTATTTAAGAGTATAATTTGAAAGTTAGGTTTTTAGGAAGCAGAGGTTCTATACCAACCCCCGGTACTAGTTTCAGTGAATATGGCGGAAATACATCTTGCTTACAGGTTATAGATGATGAAGGAAATTATATTATTCTTGATGCTGGAAGCGGATTAAAAAACCTTGGATACTATGCTCTTAAAAGTGAAAAAAAAGAAAGCATCATTTTATTAACGCATTTCCATTGGGATCATATAATCGGAATCCCTTTTTTTGCACCATTTTATTCTAATAAATACAGCTTTACAATATACGGCCCTAAAGATAATCATGAAGAGATGTATGAGACTATAAATAATATATTAGCTAAAGATTATTTCCCTATCAATCTTGAGCAGTTTGGGGCTTCTATTAAATTTGAACCATTTTATGAAGGGAAAAAAATAAATTACGGCAATATGACAGTAGAAGCTTTATGGGTTAATCACCCTTGCTATACTTTGTCATATAAAATAACTTCTAATAATAAAACTTTAGTATATCTTACAGACCATGAACCTTATAAAAAACGTCTTCATATACAGCATCCCTCATTAGACCATTATAATAATAATGCTAATTTGCTTCATGCAAGGCTTATAGATTATGTAAGGGGGGCTAATGTTTTAATTATAGAAGGGGAGTATACAAAAAGCGAATATATTAATGGGCATGTTGGATGGGGGCATTCTACTTTAAATGATGCTATACAAGTTGGGCTTGATGCTGATGTGGCTTATGTTATCATTCACCATCATAATCAAGACAGAACCGATGCACAAATAAAATTAATTTATAATAAACTTTTAGCTTTTTTAAGGAAAGAAGGCATAGATTTGCAATTAGCTTTTGCCAAAGAGGGTTCTTATATAATTATTTAAGTATTATATTACATTTAATACATATTCCAGATATACAAAGCTAAAACACTTGCACTTTTTGCAACTTTTTGCGGCGGGAAAAAGTTGAAGAAAAAATCTATGACAAAATATATTTGTTTATGTATATACTGAAAATTTTTAAGTTTGGTAAAATTTAGTTTTTTAATACTTATCATTGAATAGTTAAAAAGTTTTAGAGCAGAGCTGATATAAATTAATCTATTCCTAATATCTCAACACCATGTTTCTTAATTAAAACGGTATGTTCAAAGTGAGCGGCAAAAGAGTAGTCGGCAGTAGATATAGTCCAGCCGTCATTTTCTATTACATATTTATCAGAGCCTTCAGTTATCATTAATTCTAATGCCAAAACCATATTTTCTTCCAATTTCACATCGTTATTCGGATGATAAAAATTAAATATATACGGAGCTTCATGATATTCATATCCAACACCATGCCCTGTAAGCGATTTCACTATGTTATAACCATATTCATTTACTTTTTTTTCAACTTCTTTGCCATAAGTACTTAAAAGTATATTAGGTCTTAATTTATATATAGCATATTCTAATGATTCTTTACACGCTTTAATTAATTTATATGCTTTTTTATTGCTTGAGCTTAATTGATTGCCCTTAACAACCATAGTCTTAGCACAGTCGGCATAATATCCGTTATATTTTACTCCTATGTCTATACATATAATATCTCCCTGTACTAATATCTTTTTATTAGTTGGTCTGCCATGTGCTATTTCATTTCCTATAGAGATGCTTGTAGAAAAACCATATTCGGGTACTTCTAAATTGGCAGGATATGCTCCTTTTGATTTAATAAAATTTTCAACATCCTTATCTATTTTTGAAGCCCTTGTTCCAGATAAAGAATATTCAAATGCTAAATCTATAGATTCTTGTGCTATCTTAGCTGCTTTTCTAATATTTTCTATTGCTTTGTCATCTTTAATAGAAGGCTTTACAATATCATCTGTATTGTTTTTAATAAACATTTTATAGCCTTTTTATTTTAATGACTTTGGAGTGAATATTCTTAGAAGTATAACCAATATAATAGCTCCTAAAATTGCAGATGATAAATTAATATTAAAGTAGCTTAATATTTCACTTAATCTCGGCAAATAATATGAACCAAGTAAAGCACCAATGGTTGCTATTATAAACATCATAACCCAACCGCCGAATACTTTTATATGTAATACTTTATAAAAAACTAAACTTATTACTATTCCTATCAATATAAAAGTAGCTACCACTATCAAATATTCCATTTTCACCTCTGTCATTTAGTTGTTTATATGCATTTTATCAATTAGAAGAAAGCCCTATAAAGAATGATTTTAAACTTCCTTCCTCATCTTGTATTGGTATAAATATCATATGAGAAACATTTTCTCTATCTTTTTCATCAAATTTAATTTTTAATGATAATGATGAAAAAGGATCTGATACATATAATGTCTTTTTAGATGATAAAATCTTTTTAAATAAAGCTTCATTTTCATCTATTTCTAATTTATTTTTAGTATCATCATTTATATTGCGGGAATCTGTTATTTTGTATATACCTTCATCATTTTTACTGAGTAGAATTGAATGTAATATATTAAGTCCTGATTTTTCTTTTATCCACTCAAGCATTTCATCTAAATTTTTATTTACAAACTTCTCGCCTTTAATTGCTTTAAGGATATTTTTCCAATTAGAAGTCATATTATCTTTCACTTTCTCTTCAGCATCTTTATAATCATCAGGCATAGGCGGTCTCTTTTCTTCAGGATCATATAATTCGCTGTCTATTAAATCTTCTGTATCAAATACATCATCTTCGCTTGCCTTTTTAATAATTTCATTATTATCATAAGATTTATCGAATGTATTATCATTATTATCGAATAGAAAATCTTTATTAAGAGCAAGATTAAAAGAATCTAAAGATGAAAAATAATCATCTTCCTTTTTACTAATTTCATCATCAATTATAGAACCATGACTTATCAAAATATCCTCCTCATTATCAGAAATAATATCATCTATCCCTCTTATAATATTTTTATCATCATATTCATCATCATTCTCTTCCAATACATTATCTAATGTAGGAACATAATCTAATTCTTTATCTTCTTCAGATATATTGCTGCTGCCTAAATTATCTATATTAGGTATTTCTGCATCTTCTTCATTAATGCTGTCTTCTATATCTTCCAAATTATCTGCTATATTTAAATGCTCATCATTAATGTTATCTACATCATCAATCTTAATAGCCTCATCTTCATTAATGCTCTCTTCTATATCTTCCAAATTATCCGTTATATTTAAATGCTCATCTTCAGTATTAATATTATCTACATCATCAATCTTAATAGCCTCATCTTCATTAATGCTCTCTTCTATATCTTCCAAATTATCCGTTATATTTAAATGCTCATCTTCAGTATTAATATTATCTACATCGTCAATTTTAATAGCCTCATCTTCATTAATGCTCTCTTCTATATCTTCCAAATTATCTGCTATATTTAAATGCTCATCTTCAGTATTAATATTATCTACATCATCAATCTTAATAGCCTCATCTTCATTAATACTATCCTCTATATTCTCTAAATCTTCTATTGAAAATAAATCTTCATTATTATCTGATTCCTTATCTATATCATCTAAATTTGGTAATTCTAATTTGTTTTCTTTGTTAATATGTTTTTTATTTTTTGATTCTATTTTATTTAAATATTCTATATCTTCATTTAAAATATTTAAATCATAATTAAAATCATCAAGATTGCTTTCATCATCATCAAAATTATCATATTCATTATCTTCTATAATATCATCTTCTGAGTATAAATTATCATCATCTTCTTCATTTACATTTACAGCTTGCAATTTCTTCTTTTCATATATAACACTTGATATCAAGAATATTAATGATGATGTTAATATTACAAGTAATACATATTTTAAATATTTTTGTATCACAGGCACATCAAGTTCTAATATTCCAACATTAAAATTATATATATCTTTTACGCTGCTGGAATGCAGTATATATGAATAAGCACCTATATTTATTATACCTGGGTTATTCATATACTGATATAAAGTATCTCTTGAAATGCTGTTAATATTAATAGAAGGATTATAATATATAACACCATTAGGAATTAGCAAGAAATTTAAATTATATGAAGTATTTTCAAAAATCTTTTTAAATACACTTGCTATTATATATCCTACTTCTATTCCTCTTTCATTTTTTATAGGTTTAACAAAATATACGCCGTCAAAATCTTGATCGAAGAAAGCTTTTTTATTATTTACTTTTAATGCATTTAAATTAATACTTTTTCTATTGTCAGGAGAAGAAAATACCGCTCTTCCATCAGCAAAATAAAGTCCAACAGTATCAAAAGCATAATTGCCGCTTCTGAAAATAGATATAATTCTGTTTTTTTCATCTTCATTCATTCCATTCAAAACTACATTTTGCAATAATGAAGGAAAATTATAACTTTCTATTATTTTGTCTAATCTATTATCATAATCATTAACAAGACTTAGTATATTATTCTGACATATTAAAGAAGTTCTATCAAGCTTTTTTGTATCTATATCAAAAGCATCTTTTTTTAAACCAAATACAAAAGTGATAAATAAAGATATAATTATAGCATTAAGCAATATAGCTATATATAAAAAAATAGAAATATTATTATGTCTATCAAACATAAAAAACACCCGCCTATAT
>CAKVCJ010000094.1 GCA_934725655.1 uncultured Brachyspira sp. | reverse complement strand
TATGATACGCCTATGATATACTTTAAGAAATTAAGGAATTCCTAACTGCAATATGTTTGGAACCTGTGCAATTTTATCATTTTTTTTACATATACTAAAAAAAAATAAAATTATCGCATAGGCTTGAAAAAAAAAATCTTATATTATAAACTACTATATATTTTAAAATGAAAGAGCGGGTAAAAGATGAAAAAAGTTATTATAGCACTATTATTTATTTTTAGTATTAATGTATTTGCAATAGATGATATGTTAGACAAAGATAATATGCATAATCTTATAGACGGAGTAAACTCTACAAGAGCTGGAAGCGATAGAATAAGCACTATTTACAACTTTTCTCCGCTTATGAATCATAATACGCCTTTTAAACTCGGTGTTGCTTTATTAGATTTAAGATATATATTTGATAATACAATCACAAACGCTCAAGGAGAGCAGAATTTTGCAATAGCTCCTAAAGGTTTTATTGGTTTGAGTTATGGCATATTCGGCATAGGATATCAATTTAATTTATACAATAATTTAAACGAAAAAAATGCCCCTATAATATCCACACACTCAGCCTCTTTTGGTATAGCAACAGATAAATACAGATTATCACTTCCTGTATCTTTTGGTGTTGCTGACGGAAGCCGTTATGGTGCTAAATTAGCTATAAGCACAACTCCTAAATTTTCATTTTTATTTAGAGGCGGATTATTAGATGAGTTTACTATCTCATTACATTACGGCATACAATTATCTTCTATTACAAACAATGTAGCAGACACTTCAGTTGCTCCTATGGTGATAGGGGGAAGTTTATACGGCAGTATTATGCTTTCAAGATTTGACAGTGCTCCTGTACAGATAAGTTTGCCTATAAAACTTGCTTTCTATTATGGTATAAAGAGCAGATGGGCTACTATTGATGCGGCTTATGCGGAAGATATGCTATTTAATTATTTATATAATGATGATGGAGAGCGTGCTACAGACAGTATGCGTTTTTACATAATGCTTCCTGCAAAATTCGAATCTAAACTCGGAGCTATATATTATTATCTTATGCCGAGACTTATGTTTGAAGGAAATATTTATAAAACAACAGGATTATATAAACTCTATTATGGTATAGAAGGAGAATTGCAAGTTACCTTAATAGAAAACCTTACATTCGGTCTCACGGCATATGCTGATGGGCAGGGTTTAATGCGTAAAGACAAAGATTTTGAAATTAATAATGCTTTTGGTGCCGGCGTAGATGTTTGGGGTATATGGAGATACTAATATTGTAATTTTCATTTAATAAAATATAATACTCTCTAATAATAAGAAGAAAAAAATAGGGAGTATTATAAATGAATATCTTAGTTATAAATGGAAGCCCTAAGGGAAACGGCAGCATTACTTTACAAACATTGCTTTTTTTAGAGAAAACCTTTACAAATCACAATTTCTCTTATATAAATGCTGGTCAAAAAATAAGATACTACGAAAAAAACTTTAATGAAGCATAAAAAGAAATTAATAAAGCAGATATAATAATATTTGCATATCCTGTTTATACTTTTTTAGTACCATACAAGATGCATAGATTTATAGAATTATTAAAAGAAAAGAATATTGATTTATCTCAAAAATATGCCACACAACTATCAACCTCAAAACATTTTTATGATACTACAGCTCATAAGTTTGTAGAAGAAAATTGTTTGGATTTGAATCTTAAATATATTAAAGGCTTTTCTGCAGATATGGACGATTTGCTTACTAAAAAAGGTCAGGAAGAAGCTATATCATTTTTTAATTATTTAATATTTTCTGCTCAAAACAATATAAACATAAACTCTAATAATTATAATATAGAAAAAAATAATATTAATATTTATAAAAGACAAGTTGAAACTGCATCTATTAAAGATGAAAATAAAGATGTTGTTATAGTTACAAACTGTGCTAAAGATGACATTAATTTAAGAAATATGATAGAAGATTTTAAGGCTATGTTTAATTACAGCACAAGAGAGATAAACATTAGAGAGTATAAATTTCACGGCGGATGTATGGGCTGTTTCGGCTGTGCTATTACGGGTAAATGTGTTTATAAAGACGGATTTGATGAGTTTTTAAGGATAGAGATACAAAAGGCTAATGCTATTATTTATGCTTTTACTATAGAAAATCATTATACACATTCAAGTTTTAAGATTTATGAAGATAGGCAATTTTGTAATGGTCATAGAATGGTAACAGAGGGTATGCCTGTTGGATATATTATAGCGGGTGATTATGACAGAGAATATAATTTACAAACACTCATTGAAGCTAAATGCGAAGTTGGAGGAAATTTTTTAACTTATGTTGCAAACGATAATAAAAACAACACTTTAGAAGAGCTAAAAAAACTCTCTCAAACTATGAATTATGCTATATTAAATAAATGCACCCGTCCAAAAAACTTCTACGGCGTAGGCGGAATGAAAATATTTAGAGATTTAATATATATTATGCAAGGAATAATGAAAGCTGACCATAAATATTATAAAAAACATAATATATATGATTTTCCTCAAAAACAAAGAGGAAGAATGCTTCAGATGAAATTAGCAGGATATTTAATGTCTATTCCGAGCGTACAAAAGAAGATGAGAGGCAAAATGAATCAATATATATTAATGCCGTATAAAAAAGTAATAGACAAACCTTATAAAAAATCAAATTAATAATTATAAAATAATGATATTACATAATTTTTTTAGTATTGTTTTTATTATTAGTTTATAATAAAATAAATCATTATTACAAATTTAATTTAGGGGTAGAATAATGATTACAGGTATATCAACAACTAGTAATACCAATAAATATGTGCAAAGCATAGGCGGTGTGGAAGTTACAGTAACAACCAACCTTGCCGAACAAACCACAACAATAAATGTGGCTGCAAAGGTAACAGGCGGGGCTTTAAATGTTCAGGCTTAAAATAAATATTTATAACTTATAACAATATAATTTTCTGGGGATTTATGAAAAATATTTTTTTTGTTTTATTGGCTTTATTCTCTTGTAAGCTTTATTCTTTAACAGATGATGAAGTAAAATTTTTAAAAGCATGCGAGAATGGAAAATATGAAACTGTTATAACAATGTTAGATAAAAAGGTAAATGTAAATGTTACAACAGAAGACGGACTTACTGGTTTGATGCTTGCTTCGCATAAGGGATATCCTAATATAGTAAAACTTCTCATACGTCATAATGCTGATGTTAATATAGTAGATAATGTTGGATATAATGCTTTAATATTTGCTGCTTCAGAGGGAAGAAATGATATAGCTAAAATGCTTATAAAGGCAAAAATAAATATTAATGCTAAAAACAGCTACGGCGAAAATGCTTTGCATGTGGCTTCATATAAGCTTTATAGTAATGTTGTTCAAACTTTAATAGATGCTGAAATAGATATTAATGCTGTAAACAATGACGGGGATAATGCTTTGATGATGGTTTTTATGTCGGCTGCTGCGAGAGAAGAGATGATGCCTACTATTGAAATATTATGCAAAAACGGAATAGATGTTAATGCTAAAGATAAAAACGGAGAATCTATAATAGCATATATAAAAGCTAACTATAAAAAAGGAGAGGCTTTAATAGAATATTTACAGCAGTATGGTGCTGTAGAGTGATGAAATAGCAAATAATAGGCTTGAATTTTTGTCTTTTTATTATATTATATCAAATATGGAAAATAATATAAATGAAAACACAAATGTTCAGCCTCAGGAACAAAAATCTAATAACGATTCTAATACGCCCCAGCTATCTGATAATGAATTTAAAGTTTCCCTCTCAAGCATAGACTATGAAGGCCCCCTTTCAATACTCTTTGATATGCTTAAAAGAAGCGAAAAAAATATATACGAAGTTTCAATATTAGAAATAATTGACCAATTTATAGAATACTTAAAAGAGCAAGCGGCATTGAACTTAGATTCTACAGGCGAGTTTTTGGTGGTAGCTTCAGATTTTCATTTATACAAATCAAAAATGCTGCTTCCTCACGATATGGACGATGATAAGTTTACAGATAGGCTTAAATTTGAAATAGTAGAGCAAATGCTTGAGTTTCAAAGATATAAAATGGTGTCTGAAGAGCTTGACAGGCTTCAAGAATATTCAGATTCTATATTTGAAAGAAAAGATACTGAGAGAGTGAAGTTTTTTCAAAATAACAGCAGCAGCGAAGACAATGAAATGGCTTGGAAAGATGTTACTCTTTATGATTTGGTTTATGCTTTTACAAAAGTGCAATTTGTGCCTGAAACTGATTTGGCTGTGCTTTCTGGTATGTCTAACTTTCATATAGATAATGCTATTGATATGATAAGAATAAAATTATCTGAAGAAGATGTATTTCCATTTATAGTTTTATTTAAAGATGGAGTTACAAAAAGGCAGCTTGTTACATTCTTTCTTGCTATGCTTGAGCTTGTTAAAGAGAAAGAGATTTTATTAAAACAAGATATAAAATTCGGCGATATTTATGTCTTTAAAAGAAAAGAAGAAAATAATAATAATCAGGATTTAAATAATGAATGAAAATAAAGTTAACAATGGATATTTATTTGCTATATTGGCGGTTATAATATGGAGTACAAATTTTGTGGCTGCAAGATATTTAGTAGGACTCTCCCCAATAGAGATATCATTTTACAGATGGCTTGTAACTTTTTTAGTATTAACTCCATTTTGTATAGTGAGTTTAATAAAAAATATTAATTTGATAAAAGGCTTATGGATAAAAGTCATAATAATTTCAATATTAGGTGTTACTATTTTTAATACATTTGTATATTTGGCAGCACATACTTCTAATGCAACTAATATGTCTTTAATAGCAACATTATCCCCTATTATAATTGCTTTAATAAGCAGAATCCTATGGAAAAAACATTTAACTAAAGCTCAAAAACAGGGCTTATTTATAATTATCTTAGGAGTTGTTATCTTACTCACTAAAGGAAGCATAGAAGTGATAAGCAAATTAAAATTTTCTATAGGCGATTTATATATGATTTTCGCTGTAACATTATTTGCAGTATACACTCTCACATTAAAAATAAAACCTAAAGACTTCCCTCAAACTACTTTTTTCTATCTTATGGTAACAATAGGACTCATTCCATTAGCAATATTAATGCTTCCAAAATATATCAGCCATCAAGCGCATCCTCTAAACTTTAATTCTGCACTCGTACTTATATTTATTGGAATATTTCCTTCTGCTTTGGGATTTATATTTTGGAATATAGCAGTATCTAAAATAGGAGCTATGAGAGCAAGTATAATATATGATTCTGTACCATTCTTCTCAACAATTGGAGCTATCATTTTGCTACACGAAAAGCCATATATAGCACAAATAATAGGAGGCATTTTAATATTAATTGGAATTATATATTCATCTGTTGCTGATAATAATAAAAAAATAGCTACGAAATAATTTGATATATTGCCTTTTCTATTATATCCATTTTCTCTTCATATATGTTAGTTCCTTCTATTCTCTGAATGCCGTCATAAGCCTGCCATAATGAAACTAAAGATATATAATCTTCATCTCTGTCTTCTTCTTTATAATTACCATACACAATAGATGAAAGTACGCATTCAAAATCAGTGGTAATTGATTTATATATATTTATCGCTCTTTCATTATCCTCAATCTCTTCAAAACAAATAGCTGTTTTTATCATATCAGGCCCAATCAGTGCCCTATAGTCTTGCATAATATTAGCAGTAATATAACTTTTATAATTCATAACTTCAGCTCTGCTTCTTGCATCGCCTATAATCTCTGAAAAAGAAGCAAGTACATCAAAAATATTTCTATATACCGAAGAAGATTTTATTATATTAATTTTATCCTTTTCAAAATTCGATACCAAATTATGCGATATTACAGATATAGATTCATAAATATATTTTATTATTATATTCAATTCCTCTTGATACTTTCCAAAATACAAAGCAAAAATAAACCTCACAAAATCACCATATAACAAAGCATTATTTATATTTGTATCGAAAGAGATATTTTGAATAGAGTTTATGGTTTTGTATTTGAATAATTCATCTATAACTTTTATCACGCTTCCATCATCATAGTAATGAAACTTTGAATATTCTGATACAAATATCTCTATAGCATTAAGCTTTTTTTTATTATTATCCCCGCTAAACTCTCTTAAATAAGATTCTATAGTAGATTTAGCCAAAAAAGTATTTGAAGCGGATATTGCTTTTAATATATCCGAATATTCTCCTTCAAATAGGTCTTTTTTTAATTTTATTAAATCTTCATTAATCATAAAAATTACTCTCTTATATCATTAAATATATCTTTTAATGTAATTTTTTTTAATTTATCTTCCATAGCTTTTTGAACAATTTCAAGCTTTGGCTGCAATGCTGAAGTAATTTTTTTTCCAACTGGGCATTTTTTATTTGGATTTTCATGAAAACTAAATAGATTATCATCGTCTAAACTCTCTACAGCATTAAATATATCAAGCAATGTAATATTTTCTATTTTTCTATTTAATGAAATTCCTCCAGTACCTCTTTTTACCATAATAATATCTGCTTTTTGCAACTGTATTAAAATATTTCTTATTATAACAGGATTAACATTAACACTGCATGAAATAAAATTGGAAGTCATTTTCTCATTTTTAAAATATAGAATACAAATGAGAGTATGTATTGCTATCGTAAACCTTGAACTAATCTTCATAATAATATCCTTAGGTAAAATTATAATACATTTATTTTATTAATGCAAGAAAATTATTGTAACACTTGACATTACAATAAAAAAATATATCATTGTAACAATAACTATTACAATAAAGGAGATTTCATGAATAAATTATTATTTTTAATAGACTTTCTTATGAAAGAAAAAAATTATAAATATGATGAAGAGTTAAATAAAGCTATAAAAGAAAATGATGAAGAGAAGTTATATAATTATTTTAGATGTTTGATGAATATAAGAAGCCCTGATAATATAAGCGAAGAATATTTACAAATAGAAGATGAGTATTTGCAAGAAAGACTTAAAAATAAAAAACTAACAAGCATAGATGATATAAACCCCATAAAGGATAATTTATATA
>CAKVCJ010000093.1 GCA_934725655.1 uncultured Brachyspira sp. | reverse complement strand
CTTCTTTGTCTGTAATAGCTCCAGCCTGAAGTTCGCTTTCAACAGCCATCATCTTTGAAGGCATACTGTCTAATGCAAATCTTGCCGCTACTTCTGATACCCTTGTAGCACCCTTAGTAATTACCACAAACTGAACTATTATAAGTATGATAAATATTACAACACCAACAACTATATTATTACCCACTACAAACTCAGCAAATGAAGTGATAACCTTACCATTAAAATTAGCACCTTGTGTAAGTATTGCCCTTGTTGTAGAAACGTTTAATGCAAGCCTAAATGCTGTCATAACCAAAAGCACAGATGGAAATACGCTAAATTCACTCGCACTCTTTATACTTAAAACCATAAGAAGTATAAGCAAAGATATAACTATATTTATGATGAGGAGAAAATCCAAAACCATAGAAGGAAGCGGTATAATAAGCATCATTATCACCATAACCGCACCTATAGCAAACATTATATCGCTATGCCTACTAAGATTTGTAGGTAATTTTATAGAATCCAAAAGTGATTTAGCATTATTAATAGTTGCCACTTTTTATTTCCTCCTATATAGCCCTTGCCATTTTTTCATTTCTTATTCTATACACCTCGCCAAGTATCCTTGACACAACATGAAATAATTTCTCTGGTATATACTGCCCTATATCCACATTATAATAAAGCTCACGGGCTAAAGGTTTATTTTCTACTATTTCTAAAGCAATATTATCAACACCTTTTGCAGTTACTATTGGAGCATAATCTCCGCTTTGATATTTTAAAGCAACAGCAAAGTGTGTTGGGTTTGTAATTATTACATCTGCCTCTGGTACTGATTTTAGCATTGTTCTGCTTACAATCTTTCTTGCCATCTCCTGAAGCTGATTCTTTACTAAAGGGTCTCCCTCCATCTCTTTAAACTCTTCTTTCATCTCATGCTTTGTCATCTTTAAGCTGTTAATATATTGTCTTCTTTGAAAATAGTAATCCACAACAGCAACTATTATCATAAATATCATTACCTTCCCTATCATCTCTAAAACGATAAAGAAAAATACATTCATAGCCTGAGATAATTCCATATGAACCATATTAAATAAATCATTTCGTCTGCCGTTTATTGTTGTGAATGTTAATACGGCTATAACAAGCATTTTAAAAAGTATTTTAGCTAAGTTCATCAAGTTTTGAGAAGATATAAAAACTCTCTCTTTAAAATTTGACCAAGTAGGTGCTATTCTCTTGAAATTTGGCTTTAATTTTTTGGTGGTAAACAAGAATTGTGTTTGTGCTAAATTCACACCAACACCGACAATTAATGCTGTAAGCAAAACTATGCCGGCTGTTTTTGCTATTAATAAAACTATTTCTATAAATATATCAGGCAGCCCATCCATAGTCATCGTTGCATCAGCATTTGAAATTCTATTTAAAATATCAATAAAAAATTGTGATAATGTGTGAGTAAGATAACCTATAAGCAAAGCTATTAAAACAGTAGTAACACCCAACACTAAAGTTTGATTAATTTCTACAGAGTTTACAACACGTCCTTCTTCTTCTCTTGCTCTTCTCTTTTTCCTCTCTGTAGGAAGTTCCGTCCTGCCCTCATCTTCAGCGGATGCAAATAAAGTTAATGCGAAACCTCTGCCTGTTAAACGCAAATATTTTCTATAAAGTTTAGCCCTTATAGAAATAAATAAATCTTTTACTTGTAAATATTTAATCAAAGAAGCAAGCATTATCATACCGTGCCTCCTGACAAAAAAACAAATAAATTATTAATATCTGCAATTGTATTTTGCATTATCTTCATAAAATTAGTAATTAATACAGGAATAAGTATATAGTATGCCACAATTCCAACAGCTATCTGCATAGGAAAACCAAGCATTAATACATTCATTTGAGGAGCAGCTTTTGCTAACAAACCTAAACTTAATGAAAGTAAAAATAAAGTAAGCATTATAGGCAAAGCAAGCGATAAAGCAATAGAAAACATAGAACTCATATAATAAATCATTCTGTCTATCACACCTTGAAAAGAACCTAAAAATACTGCCTTTGAAGCATCGCTCAACACAGGCATAGATTTAAAACTATTATACAAAGTTCTTATTACCCAATTCTGTCCATCTATAGCTATAAATATAAGTATTACAACTAAAGCCTGAAGCTGCCCTAACACAGGAACAGTAATTTGGCTTATAGGGTCAACTGCCTCAGATATACCAAAACCCATTTGTATCTCAAAGAAGTTAGTTGTAACTTGAAAAGCCAAAAATATTATAGACATTAAAAAGCCTATTAGTAGACCTATTAATGCTTCATTTAACAAACTTAAAAAATATTCTAAAAAAGTAGGAGCTGCTTGTACTGATGTATTTGCTACTAATGGAAAAATTGTTGCCGTTGCTATGAACGCTAATCCTGCCTTTATAGTATTAGGAATAACATTAGATGAAAATAAAGGGGCTACTATGAGTATAGCTAAAAATCTTACCATTATGAGAAGGTAAATCTGAAAAAAATTAACAAAATTATCCATCTTCTAATTATTCCATTTTTTATTTATCTTGCTATAGTTGGCAATATATTAAAAAGTCTAACAGTAAAACCGCTTATATAATTTATCATCCAAGAAGCTAAAAAATATATAACCGCAAGCATAGCTATCATTTTTGGCACAAAAGTTAAAGTTTGCTCTTGAATACTTGTAGTAGCCTGTATTATAGATATAATAAGACCAACTATTATAGAAACTCCCAAAACAGGAGCAGATAGAAGCATAAAAGTCCATAAAGTCTCTTGAACTAAAACAATAATAGAAGTATCATTCATAATTTACCCTCTTATTAATATTCCCTAATTAAAACTTTGTACAAGCTGCAATATTAGTAACTTCCAGCCATCAACAGCCACAAACAATATTATTTTTAAAGGCAATGATATCATAATTGGAGGAAGCATTATCATACCCATAGCCATTAATATTGAAGCTACAACCAAATCTATAACTATAAAAGGCACAAATAAATATATACCCATCTTGAATGCTATAGTAAGCTCATTAATAATAAATGCAGGCACAACAACTATAGTTGGAATCTTCGCTAAATCTTCTACAGATTGAATATCCCTTAACCTAACATTACTGTCGCTAATACTTAAAAACAAATCCAAACTCTTCATTCCGTTTTCACCCCTTAAAGAGTTAAACATAAACATTCTTATAGGCTGTATTCCTCTGCTGTATAAATCATTAACTCCTATAGTGCCATTTAAATAAGGCTGAAGTGCTTCATTATTTATTTGAGTTAATGTTGGCATCATTATAAAAAATGTTAAAAACAAAGAAAGCCCCATTATCAATGCTCTTGGAGGCGTCTCTTGTAAAGATAAAGCCCTTTGAACAAAACTTAATACTATAGAAACTCTCACAAAACTTGTAGTCATTATTATAATAGACGGAGAAAGCGAAAGTATAGTAAGCAAAAATAATATTTGAAGCCCTAAGCTCACTTGCTGAGGTGTTTGAGCTTGCGTAACATTTAAATCTATTGTAGGTATAGGTATTTGTGTTTGAGCATAAACAGTAATCGGAGCAAATAAGCACAATATAACAATAACAGCAAGAAACTTTTTCATTTTTTAATCATACTCCAATTTTTTTTATTAAATATAATTAGAATTATACCGTTAATATATAAGGTAACATATTACTATAAAAAGTCAAGTATTATGTTAACTATTTTTAGCCAAAACTACGCAAAAAATATAAGCACTATATCTTAAAGTAAAAGGCCAAATAAATAGCAGTTATAATAAACCCCATTCAAATAAAAAAAATTTCTTATCTCACCTTCTTTTTCAAAGCCAAATTTTTTATATAAATTTATAGCTCTGCTATTATCAACTCTTACATCTAATTCTATCTTTTTTAAATCATTAGCCTTGCAATAATTTATTGTATGCTCAAGCAGCTTTGAAGCTATTCCTCTGCCCCAATATTCTTTTAAAATGCTTATGCCTAAGCTAACTCTATGCTTTACTCTCTTTTTATTAATCCCTCTAATACTGCATATACCAACTATTTTTTCATCAATCTCGCACAAAAACATCTTCTCTAATACAGATTTTCCTATAGCCTGTATAAACTCACTTTCTTTCTCTGCACTAAGCTCTCTCTCATCAGATGCACATATTAAAAAATCGCTCTCATCTGATACTTTTCTTATAAAATCAACAACATTTTCAGCATCTGTTATATGTACTTCTCTTATAATCATAAGCAAGCTTCAAATTTATTATGTAAACTATAATATGATAACTCTTTTTTTGTTTTTGTAAATACCATTAAATATTTTTAAATAAAAAAAATAATAAAAAAACAAATTAAAAATAAAATATTTGACAAAAAACTATCATAGGTATAATATCTTTTTTTAATAAAATAAAAAAATTATTGGTATCATTATCATGCTTAGTATAGAAAATTTAATTATAGTAATTATAGGCTGTTCTATAGCAGGTTTTGTTGACGCTGCTGCTGGAGGGGGCGGGCTTATAAGCTTGCCTGCATATTTAATCGCAGGTATTCCTCCGCACACTGCCCTCGCTACAAACAAACTCACTTCCACATCTGGGGCTGTAGTTTCTGCTTTTACATTCTTCAAAAACGGAAAACTCACAACCAAACTAATAAAGTTTTTAATACCTATGACAATATTAGGCTCTATTGTAGGAGTTCAGGTTATTGTACTTATAGATGCAAAAGTATTACAGCCTTTGATAATGATACTTATTTTATTAGTGGGGCTTTATACATTATTTTCAAAAACTTTCGGCACAGAAAATTTATTTGATGAAAATAACCTCAAAGCTAAAAACTATATAATAGGAATGTTTTTTGCATTTCTTTTGGGGTTTTATGATGCTGTATTTGGACCCGGTACAGGAAGTTTTTTAATAATGTTTTTTGTAGTTTATTATAAAATGGATTTTCTTCTTGCTTCTGGCAATGCTAAGGCTTTGAACCTTACAAGCAATTTATGTTCATTAATAATATTTGCAATAGAAGGAAAAGTTAATTATATGGCTGGTGTATTTGTTATACCTTTTGTAATGATATCCACTTATTTTGGTGCTAAATTTGCAATCAAAAAAGGAATAAAAGTTATAAAGCCAATATTTGTTACTATATCACTATTAACGACATTGAAAATATTAATAGATATAATTAAATAGAAATATAGTATAATAAAGTTTATAAAAAATTAATTTTTTATTTAATATTTGCAGGGCTTTGCCCCGCACCCCAGTTCTTTTGTCGTCACAAAGAACCAAAAAGACTGCATTTTTTATCCAAGATATATGCTTTATCTCAAATTTTAAATATGATTAGTATGATTTATATTATAACTCATCTTCTGATATATTAGTTATTTTTAATAATTTCTTTAGTAAACCTATTTTTAAATCATCATTTTTATGAACAGGTATAGAAATTCTAAGTCCGCTATCAGATTTCACATATATATAATGACTTCCATTTATTCTAGCTAAAATCCAACCATGACTTTCTAATAATTTACAAAAATTCTTCCCACTAATTGTCTTCATAAATTATAAAACAACTTCAATAGTTTTTACAATATTTTCTTTAGAATATTCTTCTACGTTTACAGAAAGACAACCTTCAATAGCCTCTTTTATATTGTATTCTAACTCTTCCATAGTATCCGCTTGAGTAAAACACCCCTTTATAGCAGGCACTTCAGCCCATAAACCATCTTCATCTTGATGAATTATAGCTTTAAAAACCATAAAAAATCCTTAATTAGCATTATTTTTTTATTATACAGTAAAATAATTTTTTTTAAATAATTTTTTTATTTAAGTAATAAAACTAATAAGTCAAAATTTACGAATTTTAATTTTTTTAGTATTTAATAATTATAAATTCTCTTTCAAAAGCTTATAAAGCTTAATCATAACCTCTGCAATTTCTTCTGGGCTGTCTTCTTCTATATTTATGTTATATCTAAAAAATTCATTTTTATCTTCTGTTTTTATAAATTTATAAATATATGCATTATCATTTTCTAATGATTTTAATTTATTATATATAGATTTATATATTCTTTCATTTTCATCAATTTCTATATAAACACATAAATCAAAACTATTCCAAGTGTGATTATATAAATAAAGACCTACATAACCATTTTTAAATAAAAATTTAATATAATGAGAGGAACCATCATTATTATTATTAATATTATCAATAATATCATTTTCATTTATTATAGAATATTCTAATTCCATATTACTTTTTAAATACAATAATATTTTTTTTCTAAATTCTAAATAAGGTTTTATATATTTAATAATATTATTCTTTTTTATTTCTGACTTTTTATTTTCAAGAAGTTCGTTAACACTATTAAATATTTTTTCATATTCTTCCGCGTCCTCTACTGTTTGTATATCTTGAAAAATATTATCTTCCAATAGTTTTTGTATTTTTTCTTTTGTCATATCAAGCTCCTTTGTATTATTGCTTATCATATTGGCATTATGTATAGTCTGTATCATAGCAGATTTCAAAAGCCTATAATCTCTTATATATTTATTATCATTATCTAAAATATTTTCGCTATGAAGAAAAGAATATTTTTCATTTTCTAAAATATTCTCAAGCCATAAAGCTATATCGCTATGCTTCAATGTTTGAAAATTATTTCCAAGTTCTTCTCTTGTATGCAAAGATAGACTATATTCACTAGGTTTATTTCCATAAGGTGTTAAATAAATAATATATATATTTTTTCCATAAATATTTTTATTCTTAATATAATTATAATAATCATATAATTGATTAGGCTGATCTGAAGCATATATTTTATTTTCTATGATAATAGCAAAGTCTTTTTTATAAGATATAAATAAATCCATTCTTCTGCTGTCTGCATATTCTTCTCTTTTTATACTTATATCTGAATGATTTATTTTTTCTAATTTTTCAATACTCTTAAACCCATAATAATCCCATTTAAATTTATCATTTAAATAAATTAGAAAATCTTTAACAAAACTTAATTTAGTATCTTCATTCTCTATATTTATTTTAAGAAACTCGGCAAGTAAATTACTATTATAATTCTCATGCCTTTGTAACTTTATCACATCAAATATACAAAACTGAGTAGGAAAT
>CAKVCJ010000092.1 GCA_934725655.1 uncultured Brachyspira sp. | reverse complement strand
ATTTAAACTTATATGGAGGATATATAAAAATATTTGTAGAGCCTTCTAATCTATCAAAATTAAAATCATTATATTCGCTTTCCAAAACTCTTGCCACAGTTGTTCCGCAGGATACTATTCTTTTTCCATTCTTTTTAGCATTTATTATTATATTAGCAGTTTCTTCTGGTATAGAAAATTTCTCTTCATGCATAACATGCTTTTTCAAGTCTTCTTCTTTTATGGGGTTAAAAGTAGAAAAGCCGACATGCAAAGTAACATAGCAAATAGTAATGCCAAAAGATTTAATTTTTTCTAAAAGCTCTTTTGTAAAATGAAGTCCTGAAGTAGGTGAAGCAATACTTCCCTCATTTTTAGCATATACATTTTGATAGAACTCTTTATCTTTATCATTATATTCTTCTTCGCCTTTTTTCTTTCTGCTTTGTATTATATATGGAGGGAGAGGTATTTTACCGATTGTATCTAATATATTTACAGTGAGCGGTTTTGAGAACTTTATTAATTTTGTTGATATATTATCTTTTATTATAGAAGCTTCAATTATACCAATGTTTTCTATATGGCTGTAATCTAAATATAACACATCATTTTCTTTTATGTTTTTTCCTTTTATTAAGCATTCCCATAAATCTTCGCTGTTATTAACTTTATTTAGAAGCAGTATCTCAGCATTTCCGCCTGTATTTTTTTTAGCGTATATTCTTGCAGGGATTACTTTACTGTCATTAAGAACTAATATATCATCTTTGTTTAAATAATTAACAATATCTGAGAAAATTTTATGTTCTATTTCTCCTGTGTTTTTATTAATTGTCATTAGCTTGCATTGGTCTCTCTCATAGTTTGGAGTTGTAGCTATTAAATTTTCCGGCAAATAAAAATTATAAGTTTCTCTATTTAAATAATCTATCATAAAAATATTTCTCTTTTTTAAAAAATTATACTAAAAATTTTTAAGTTTGTCAAAAAACAGTTTTTATGTTTTTATTGTTTTTTTGGACTAGTCTCAGCCATCCTACTTCTTTTGGAGACGGAAGGAAGAGCCTGCAGATATGATCCAAAGAAGCAAATGGACTGCATTTCTTAGCTTAAAATGTTGGTATTATTATATATTCTTAAGATATTAGCTATAGCATTTGTACTTTTTGCAACTTTTTGCTACGGGAAAAAGTTGAATAAAATAAAAACTTATACAATAGAATATTATTGTTTATGTATAAATAATAAAAATTAAAAAGTTACTATTATTCTTCTTTGTCTTAAAAATTTTGTTAAAGTCTTCTTGCTTACAGAATTATATTTTAATATAGCATATTCATCATTAATTTTTTTTATGTTCATTCCTTTTCTGTTTGCTTCATAAACTATCTCTTCAAGTTTATCCTTATCTTTTATATTTATCAAAGTAATGTTTTCATATATAGAAGATATAATTCCCCTTTCATACCATCTGTTAATATTACTTTCTACATGTTTTGGTATTGTAAGCGAATATTCCTCTAATACAGATTTTAATTTGCTCAAAAAATTATTAAAACTATAATCAGAATCTGTGTCGTTTATAATAGTTTTTGCTTTTAATATTTTGTCTTCTATAATTTTATAAGTATAAACACTCTCATTTTTTTCAAGCTCAAAATATAAATTGCACATATAAATAAAATCATCATCAAAAGCATTATGATTAATTAAAGTTATTTCAAAATTGCCGTTAATAAAACATTTTTTTGAATAGTTTTTTATGTCTTTTATGCTTTTTAATGCAACAATGGCCCCCTCATAAAAAGAAGCCTCTACAAGTCCAAAGATAAACATTGTATATAATATATTATTGTATGTTTCCGGAGATATAGTATTTTTTTCTTTTAATTCTAATAATAATTTAGTTTTAGAAATATTTTCATTTTTTTCTAATATTTGAAGTATTTTATTTTGATATTCTAAATGATTTTTAAATATTTGTTTTAATATAGTATCTCTTCTTTTTTCTATACTGAGTGATATGAATGTTTTTACATTATCACTTTCTAATGATATAAAACCTTTATTATCTATTGTTATTAAATCAAGCTTTAGGCAAATATCTATAATTGTATTATATTCTATATTGCTGCTAAAAAAATCTAAGTTAATATTATCTATATTTATTTTTTGAATATCTACTTCATAAATAAAGTTTTCTATATCATTTAATATATTAAGGTGATTGTATATAAAAACGGAAGAAGAAACATTTTCTTCAAGAGATTTTTCTATAGTGTTTAATACATTTATGTTGTTAATAGCTATGAATGCATTTTCACTCTCTTTTGTAAAGTACAATGTAACAATATTAGCTTTGCATAGATCTAATAATTCATCATTAGTAATTTTTATTTTTGTGTTTTCTATTATACCGCCGTTTTCGTATATGGATATTATTTTTTTTAGATATTTTTTATATGTTGTAGCATTATATTTAACATCAATATAATGTTCTATTTTTTTAGTATTTTCTTTTAGAATAATCGTTTCTAATAATTCTCTGATATTCGGCAAGAAGTTTAATGTATCATCATTAGCATTAAGTTTTCTTCTTTTCATTTTTAAATATAATAGCCCAGATTTTTTTATATCATCAATATAATTAAAAAATAAAGGCAATTGCTTTTGAGTATATTTAAGAGAATATGCAATATCTATAGAATTAATTTCTTTATCATAGTTTTTTATAACAAAATAAACAATTTCTTTTTCTTCTTTATTGAGATTAAAAAACTTATATGAAATCAAAGATATATTATCAGTTTTATTTTGCAAATCTTCTATATTTTTTGCTTTCCAAATTTTTAATAATTCTTTTAATGTATCTTTTGATATTTGGCTATACATAATATATATTCACTTATTTTATAATAAAATATTTAAAGAAACCTTGAGGCACATCATCAGGTCTTTTTGATTGTATCCAAGCAATCATAGGCTGACCCTTAATGAGTCTATAAGGCACAAGTCCCCACATTCTGCTGTCGCAGCTTTGGTCTCTATTATCTCCCATTACAAAGAAATAATCTTCAGGCACATTGTATATATATTCATCTGGCCTATCTTTTGCATAAGGTATATATATATTCATCCAGAAAAATAGTTTAATATCATCGCTTACTATTTTGTCATTAATATATACTTCAAAAGAATTAAGGTCATTATAATAATCCTCTCTATCAACTATTTTTTTAAATATTATAACATCGCCTTTTTTGGGTACATAAACAGGTCCATATATATCTATAATAGGTACAAAGTCTCTCTCTCCATAATAGAAATACCCCCATTTATCTTCTATCTCATTTCCGTTTATAATTATTTTTTTATCTCTAATCTCAACAGTTTCCCCTGCCGTAGCAATTACTCTTTTAACAAACTCTTTTCTTGGGTCTAAATCTACAGTTTTAAGTCCAAAGAATAATTTAGCAGGAGCGAGATGATTTCCGCCAGTGAGTTTTTCGCCTATAAAGTCAGCAAATAAAAATCTTGGGTCCCAATTGAAAGGAGTAAGTGAAAATACCATAACAGGTAATTTTAACATCTGTACTAAAGGAGAAGGCTCATAATACGGCATAGAGGATTCGCATCCAAAAGTAGAAGAAGGAGGCGCTCTAAATACAACTAAATCTCCCCTTTGAGGTGATTTGATTTTAGGAAGCCTATAACCTAAAAGTCCATCTGTAAATGGAAGCTTTACGCCATAAACAAATCTATTTGCAAATAACCTATCTCCAGGCATAATAATTGGTATCATAGAACCTGTTGGAATTTGGTAGTTTTGTATTAAAAATGTGTTTATAATCAGCACTATTACTATTGCATATAAAATTTCTTTTAATGTATGTTTAAAAGTTCTGCATTCGCCTATTACGATATCTGTAATATTTTTTATAGGGTTTTCCATAAAATTAAGCACCTTCTGTAAATATTAATGTGCTATTGTATAATAATATTTATAAAAAATCAACTTGAATAATATGTATATTTATTTTTCTGATTATTATTTTTATTTAAATTGCAGTATTTTTATAGTTAAGCTTTAATATTTGACTTTATATTTTTATGATATATTATTTTTTGTGATAATGTTTTTTAAATGGATAATTAAATTATGAATAAAAAAATTATAGTATTGATAATATTTTTAAGCATAGTTTTATCTTCCTGTATTATTAATTTAAACACTTCTTCGTTTGTAACAACAGGCAGAACATATACAGGAGCTTGGGCTGGATATTTATATGGAGCAGATAATATACATGGTAATTCCATTATAAGAATTGCTTCTGACGGTACTATGCAATTTAAAGATCAATATAATCTTACTATAGATTTTTTTAAATATGATATTTCGTATAAAACTATTTCAGGAAATGATGTATATGAAGCAAGCAAATATATGTATGATAGGGGAGATAGTGTTACTTATTATTTAACAATAGAATTTGTAAAAAGCAGTTATAATGAGAGTATTTATATAGCTAATGTTAAATTGGCAGAGAAAAGAAATATTATGAATGATAAAATATATAGCGGTATTTTTAATAGATATTAATTAAATTTTTAAGGTTATAATAATTACATGTCAAATCATATAGGCAAAGATCTCACAGAATCAAAGGTATCTTCTACACTTATAACTCTTTTAGTGCCGATATTATTATCAAACACTTTGAATGTTGTTTATAACATAGTAGATAGTATATGGATAGGCAATATTATAGGCCCGCTTGGACTTTCTGCGGTTGCTGTGAGTTTTCCAATAATGCTCATAATGGGTTCTTTTGCTTTTGGGGTTAATATGGCTAATGGGGTGATAGTATCGCAATATTATGGTGCTAAAGATTATGACAGCGTTAGTCATGTAATAAAGGTATCTACTACTTTGGGAGTTATTATACTATTTACTGTGGGCTCATTAATGTTTATATTTGCTAAAAAAATATTAATAATAATGAATACCCCAAAAGATGCTATTGATATGGCACTTATTTATTTAAGAATATCTATAATAGGTTTACCGTTTGCTTATTCCTATTTTTTTATATCTTCTATACTTAGGGCTGTTGGCGATAGCGTGAGGCCTTTAATATTTTTGATAGTATCATCTTTAGTTAATATTATATTAGACCCAATACTGATAAAGGGCTTTTTTATAATTCCAGAAATGGGACTTAAAGGGGCTGCTATTGCTACTGTAATATCACAATGTATTTCTGTATTAATAAGCACATCATATTTAAGAATAAAAAATAGCTTTATAAAGATTAATCCTTTTATATTTACATTTGACATAAATATCACTAAAAAGATAATGAAATTAGCAATTCCAATTTCATCGAATCAATTTATAATATCTTTTGGCTGGCTTATAATAACGAGGCTAATAAGCAGTTTTGGAGATGCTGCGAGTGCTACGGTTGCTATAGTGAATAGGGTAGAATCTTTATTTATTATGCCTATAAGTGCTTTGGGAAATGCTGTTATGACAATGTCGGCACAAAATATTGGAGCTAATAAATTAGATAGAGTAAAAGAAATTTTTAAAAACGGCATTGTTATTGGTATAATTATCTCTTCTGTAATGAGTATATTTTCTATAATTAATCCCCATTTATTAATTAATATGTTTACGAAAGATATAGAAGTTTTTGAATATTCTAAAAGCTATATTTATACTATAATGCCTATATTTATATTTTATTCTATTATGTTTGTATGTAACGGCATAATTAATGGAGCAGGCAAAACTATAGTAATAATGGTTTTCAGCACTTCCACTACACTTATTTTAAGGACAATATTAGCTTATGCATTATCAGAAAAGTTTGCACTTATAGGCATATGGGCATCTATGGGTATTTGCTATATAATAAATACTTTGTTTAGTTTATATTATTATAAATCTGGCAAATGGCAAAAAAATTCAAATATTACAATATAATAATAATTGTTTATTCTACAAATATTAATTTTTTAGTATAAGGTATTTGGAATTTCATATTTTGTATTGTAAAAGTTAAAGTAATTTTAGCATTGCAGTTAAAGTTTTTATTTTTTATGCTTCCAAATGCTGTAGTAAATACATCAATATATTTAGCATTAAACTCCATATTAATATCTTCTGATTGTTTAGAAGGTATTTTTAGGGTTTGAACTGTATTAGCAGTTGTAAAAACTTTATTGTCTGAATTTATTAATTCTACGTCTATTCTCTCTAAAGGAAGTTCAAAAGGAAAATTATTTTTTATATTTAGAAGCACATCCAATGTTATATCTTTAAAAGTTATACTTGCAATAGAAGCCTCTTTTACTTTTATTTCAGGCTTATTTTCTTCTATATATTCTCTTGTAATTTCTTTTGCTGTATTTTGAAGTGTTTCGCATGAAGATAATATAAATAATAAAGATATTAAGATAATAGATATTTTTTTTATATTTCCTATATTTTTCATAGATTGAACTTCCTTATATTCATTATTGTTATGCAGCTTAAAAAAATCTATTTTAGCGAATTATATATAATTTCTTTTTGTTTTGCAAATTTTGTATATTAAGATTTCATATTTAAGTTTATATAAATTTTTTATTATAAAAAAATTATGATATATTAATAATATTTATAAAAATATTTCATTAGAATTAAAAAACTTAAATAAAATTTTATTTATAGTATTGACATTATTTTTATTTGTATTATATTGAGTTTCATTAAAAAAATTAATGCAATAGCTCGAGTAATGGATATTCTTAGCAGGTGTATCTGTTGACTAAGAAAGGCTTATTATTAATTATATAATTAGCTAGAACGAAAAAAACCCTATGCGGGTAAGCGACGAGTAAACTGCGTTTTATACGTTAATATGTATATACGTAATTTTACGGAGGCTATTGTAAATATCGCATAGGGGGCCGTGTAATGGGCGATAATATTATCGTATCTTTAAAAAATATCAATGTATCTTATGGCGAAAATACCATACTTGAAAATCTCAATTTAGACATAAAAGACAAGGAGTTTCTCACACTTTTAGGGCCTTCAGGCTGCGGCAAAACAACTATACTTAGAACTATAGCAGGTTTTGTTAAGCCTGATTCTGGAGAGGTGTTGTTTGACGGCAAAGTGATAAATAATACTCAGCCCTACAAAAGGGAAGTAAATACTGTTTTTCAAAGATATGCTTTGTTTCCGCATCTTA
>CAKVCJ010000091.1 GCA_934725655.1 uncultured Brachyspira sp. | reverse complement strand
AGCCTATACTATTTTACCGAACGGAGAAAACGCTCATATAACGATAGAACCTAAAGAATGGTATCATAATTTAATAAAAAAATATTTTGATATTATAATACCGTTAAATGCAAGAAATCCAATAAATTCTATAGTAATTACATTTAATATAAATAAAATAATTTTTAATAAATATAATAAAATATTAAAATTAGATATTAACGATAATTTACAAATAAAATATATTTTTGGAAAAAAGATAAATAAAAAGCAAATGCATAAAATTACAAAATACATACCGATAAAATTTATTAAGAATTTTTCAATGAGAGGTTTTATAGATTTGACAGATATTAATGTTATAAAATTTCTCGCGAAAGATATAATTGATGATAATTGGGTGGAGTTAAATTATTTGTATAATAAAAGTTTGGTAGAAAATAATTTTGAAATGGTTGAGATGTTGAAAGAATATATAATACTTGCTATTTAGAATTTTTTAGGTATAATAAATAACATCAAAGTATTGATAAATATTATATAAAATATATAATTATTCAACATAAATATTACGATACTTATACAAGCGTAAAATAATAAATATAAGGCTAATAAATTAAATGTTAATAAAATTTTCAATAGAAAATTATAAATCTATTTGTGATAAACTTGAGTTGGATTTTAGTGTAAAATTAAACGATTCTAATAAAAAAGAAATTGAAAAAAATCCTTTCGTTCTAAAAATAAATGAAGATTATATTTCAAAATTATGTTTATTTTATGGACATAACGGTTCAGGTAAAACAAATATATTTGAAGCTTTATTTAATTTATGCTTATGTAATAACTATAATTCGTTACTAATATAATTACTAATGATAATAAAATTATGATACCTTCTAATAGAACCGTTTTATCATTTTTAATAAGTATTCATACAAAAGAAGATGAATACTTTAATAATATATTAAAGTATTTTAAGCTATTTAGACTTTTGCCGAGTGTTACTCCTTCGTTAAAATCTTTATCAAATTTAGATTTTATAGAAAGGTTTTCTAATAGAATATATAATAAATTAGATAACTTAAAAATTTTAGATTTCTATATAGAACTTATAAAAATAGCCGATATCGGAATAGACATTATGACCTTTGAAACAAAAGAAAACGATAAAAAATATTTAATAAATTTTTATAATTCGTTAGAAAAAGATAGTAATAGAAAAGAATTATCAGAAGACAAAAAAGATGAATTAAAGCTTATATTGAAAATTATTAAAAGAGGAATAGAAAATGATTCTCCATCTAACCGTAAACAAATTTTTACCTATAGAAAAAAGTGAAAAAAACCTTTTGAATATGTAGAGTCAGATGGAACAAAAATGTATGCTTCGCATATGTTTAATATAGTAATAGCATTAAAAGAAGGACGCTTATCATTGCATGACGAATTTCACGGAGTGCAAAGCGATTTAGTAAAAATTGCTTTCCTATTATTTACTAAAAATAGATACAAAGAAATAGAGCAAACTTCTCAATTATTTATGACTACGCATGATATAGAATTAATGAATTTTGAATATTTATTATTGGAGCAAATAAAATTTGTTGTATAAAGACAAAAATAAAACTTATGTATATTCAGCATCCGATACAGAAGGGCTAAATAAAAATAATTTAGTAGAATGCTATAGAGGAAATAAATTAGGAGCTAAATATTTTCCAAGAGCTTACGATATACCAATAATAATGTCTAAAGATACCGAAAGGGAAATAGAAAATGAGCTATAAAACGCCAGATATATTTAAAACTAAAACAACTTTAATTTGTTTGTCTTCATGGCAAATTGAAAAAGTATATTTGGAGAAAATATTAAAAGATAATAATAAATTATATTATCATAATAATAGCGAAGAGTATAATAAATTTGAGCAATTAGTTAAACAGCATGAAAAAGATAATAGTATAGATAAAGTTATAGATTGTATATGTAAAGATATATGCAATATTGTAAACCGTAAATTAGATGACCGACTTTCATTTGGCAATCAAAATAGTGATTATTTATTAGTCGTTATAACAGACCATGATAGAGCGCCACTTGATTCGTTTGATAAACTTAAAAAATCTATAGACAATGAAATAAATAAATTAGTAAGTGAATATAGTTCTGTATTTTCATATAAATTAACTCATAGATTTATATTTTCGCATAAAGGTTTTGAAGCTTGGATGCAATTTTGTTATCATAATGGTAAAGAGTTAATATAAAAACCTAAAAGTATAAAAAATAAAGTAAAGAAAGACATAAAGAATGGAAAAGATATTATTTTTAATAACCATAAAAAAGCTGTGGATAATTATTATAAAATGACCAATTACACTAATCCATTAAATAATTATACAGAAATAGAAATACAAAAAGAAATCCCTTATTCTGATTTTCCTTACTTTTTTGAATTTCTGGATGAAAATTATGATACTGAAATACTAATTTAATTATAGATTAACTATATTATAAAATATTGTTGAGTTGATTGGTATACTTCTTTAATGAAAAATTTAGAATTCGTTTCCAATCTTAAAAAGTAAAATAAAGTTGAGAATATATTTTTATTTTTTGTGGTTTCAAAAGTAAATTTAAAAGACGCTAAAGAATTTGTAAATCTATTTAAAAAATATTTGGCGAAATGTTTCTTTTGGAATTTGAGAGATTGGGGAACGCAATATACGAAAAACGAAATGACAAATGAGTATAAAATATATAAAGTATTTAAGGACGATATATTTGCAGATAAAATCGTTCATTTGAATCCGTATTTGTATAATATAAGAAATAACAAGAATTTTTTGGATGATTATTTTATTAAGGAAATAAACGAATTGAAGGATAAAATTAATTGTTATGAGGAGAGATTAAATGATTTGAATTGTAAGATTGATAAGGTTGTGGATAGTTTGGCATGGTGGACACCTATTAAAAAATTAGGGATAAGTTTAGAGGGAAATTTTTAATTTAGATATTGACAAAATATATTTTAATAGTGCAATTTAAAAAATAAATTAAATAAAAGGAGATATAAATGTGTTATAATAATACAAATAATTATTCAAGTTTTGAAAATTTTATTAATAGTTTAGACAATCATAACGAATTAAAAAAATATATTTATAGCAATCGTTCTACTTCTTCAGATTTTGAAAAAAATGTTTTTATAAACCAATTAAAAGATGCATTTTGCCAATATGCCGAAGATAAAAATGATAAAAATAAAAAATGGTTTGAAGATATATTAGAATACATAAAAAACTTTAATGATATTCAAAATGATGACAAAGCAAGAAATTATATATCAATTATTGGAGAATTGCAGGTATATGGTTTATTAATGCACTCATTGTTTGGGTTTGGACTTGAACATATAAAAGAAGAGAAAAATATAAATACTCCAGATTTTATTTATATAGATGATGATAATAATAAAGTTAATGTAGAAATAGCTACTCTTGTAGGAACAAATAAAAAATAAAAACTTATTACTAACTATACAGATAGCTATATGGGAATTCATCCTTTTTCAAAACCTCAAAAAGCTGATGAAAATGATTTAAGCGGATTGATTAGCATGTTAAATAATATAAAACAAAAAGACAAGCAGTTTAATGAAAAAGATATTAATATACTTGTTATAAATTTAATAAGTCCAGTATATGAAAATATTTCATCTAATTTTTTTGAAGAAAGGTATAAACCGTATTATATTATTAAATGCCCATATAATACTATATATAGTGGAGGGCTATGGCAAGATTTTTACTCAAAAAAGAATGATAATATTTTTCATTCTATAGGAGTTATGGATAACATAGACCAAGAAGTATATAAAATGCCATATAATTCTCGTTTTAATAAATCTTCTAATGAAAAATATAGCATAGCGGATTTTGCAATAATAAATACCTATGATACAACAGCTATATACCAAAATTTAAATAGAACGTAAGATATACATAAAAATATTTACAGATGCTTAATGTCGTTAAATAATATAAAATCAGATAGTTTATGGATAAATTTTCCTATAAATAATTTAGACAAAAGAGTTAATTATTATAGAAAACTTGGAGAAGCGTATTTAATAGAAGCTGAAAAAGGTAGATGGGATGTATAATTATTACTAAATAATGAATATAGGAATATCCAATTTCCTTTAAATTGATAATGTTAATTTATATATATTTTTAAACAAAAAATTACAAAATATATACCTATAAAATTTATTAAAAATTTTTTAATGAATGGTTTTATAGATTTTGAAAATATTGAAACTATAAAATCTTTGCCGAATGATATAATTATTGATAATTGGATGGAGTTGAATTATTTGTATAATAAAAATTTGGTGGATGGCGATTTGGAGATGGTGGAGGTGTTAAATCAAATTCTTACTTAAAAATCTTAAATGGAATGTGGTAGATTAGCGAGTTATAAATAGTTGTGGGTATTTATTCTTTAGTCATAGATTTTATAAATAAAAAATATAATTTCACAAAATATAATTTAAAATATTAATAAAGTATAGCTTCTGGTTCTCTTAATTTTATTATTTTTATGTTTGAGTTTTTACTAACAATAGGATATGATTTTAAATAAGATATTAATTCATTTTCTAAATTATTATTATAATACTCTTTGTTAATTTTTACAGCACCATATATGCTATATATTCTTTTGTTACCATTTATAGCTTCACCAGAATTAAACATGTTAATCAATATTTTATGAGCTATATGTATTTTCCATATATTACAAATATTGCCACTATTACTATGTATAAAACATTGTGTCCAATTATGTATTTTTCTTACCATATCTATATTTATTATTTCTCTATCTAATTCTATACTTTTATTTTTTGAAATAAAATCTATTAGTTTATCACCTTCTATTTTAAGTATCTTATTATTAGATAATATAAAATCTATTCCTAAAATATTCTTTATTTTCAATTCTATAGCCTGTCTAATTTGGAATATACTCATTATAAATAGTAAATTTTCATCTTCTACATTGATATTATATTGCAGATTGTATATATTAGATATAACATTATTAATATTGATTAATTTATTACTATTTTTATCTCCTTTAAAGAAATTAATAATACTCGAGTAAACATAATTATTATATTTTTCTATACCGCATCTAAAGTCCATACTATTATATATTGATAATTCTTTATGAGTTTCTTCAAAAACATATATCATAGCATTTAATTGAACTATATCATCTATGTTATCTTCAAAAATATCTTTATAATAATCATTAAAATCTTTTTTTTCAAAATTAGGAAAACTATTTTCTATACATTTATTTATTAATTTTAATTTTTCTTCATATTCCATACTATTACTATCTTTATAGTTTTTATAGTAATCATTATTAATGTTATCTAATTTAGTTTTTGATATTTCTTCTGCGGCAAAATCTATTTGCCATATATCAGTTATAAATCCCGCATGGATATATAGTAATGTCCAATTATAAATATTTTTAATATTTTCATGGTTAGGAAATACATTTTTTATATTTTCTTTAATATTTATCTTTTCAAATTTTTTATTCCCAATATGCTTTCTAATATACAATTCTATGAAAAATCTAACCAGAAATACTTCGACATTTAAATATGATAACTCTTCAACAATATTAGAAGAAAAATATTTAAATTTAATTGAACTAATAAAAATATTACGGCTATCTATTCTATTAGGATATTCAATTTCTCTTATAGGTTTTACATTAATCTTTTTTTCCATTGAAGATATAGTTGTTAATGTATAACTATATAATATAGTAAAATGTTTTAATATCCCATTAAAAAGAGCATTATTATATTCTGGTATATATTTATAATCCATTATTTTATTATAATATTCATTAAGCATATAAACCATTGCTTTAGATTGATTATTAAAATATTGTTTATAGTTTTGCTTTATTGATATATCAAACACACACGATAATATCTGGGATTTATTTAATTCTTTTTTATTTTTAGTTATTTTATATATTCTATTTTTTAATTCTTCGTATTCCTTTTTATACAAATTTTCAAATTTATAAAAAAAATTTTTGTTATTAATATTTTCTTTATTTTTTAAAAAATTATATAAATCTTCAGATAATATTTTAGATGCAATATCTTCTAAAGTAGATTGTTCAGTTTTTATTTTGTTGTAATCTTCTGGTATATTAAATTTACCTTTATAACATGCACAAAATATAGCTATTTGTATAAATTTATTTTTAAAATTATTTTTAAATTCACAGAATAAATACAAATATATAGCTTTAAGTTCAATATAACCATGCTCAATAATTAACTCAATAATATAGTTATATATTTGATTTATATATTCATATTTTTCTTTATTTAAATCTAAATATTCAAAACCTTTTTCAGTTAAAACTACAATTCCATCATAAAAATTTAGAATTTTACAATCTATTAATCCATTAATTGTGGATACGGTATCAGCCATAGATTTTTTTAAATCATTATCATTTAATTTAGATAAGTCAGAAAAATATAAATCGACAATATTTTTTTCTTTCCTATCTTTATAAAATTCAAATAAAATATATTCTTTTATATTATAAATATAAGCATTTTTACACATGTTATTTTAATTACCTAATATATTTAATTTTCAAATATTCTATTTTATTTTTTATTAGAATTAATTTTATTATCATAGTTATTATTATAAAAAATTATTTCCTATTTGCAATTTTAATTTCAATTAATATAGAAGTATTTAAATCTTTCTATAATAAATTATAATGCATTATTTATAATTTGTAAAGCGTTAAATGTATAATATAGTTATTATTAAATTGTAACAAATTCTTATCATGGCATATATTGGGCTACTTTGATGAAAAGAAAAGTTATAACTATTAGAATATTGCATTCTAATAAATTTGAATATTTGAAATATTTTCCTGAAAAATATACAGGAGATATAATATTAATTATAAATCAATATTTCAAATACCATCGGGCTTACAAACCTTACAAGCCTCGTACCCATTTTTTATAGCCTCGTTCAAATCTATAGCTTCTTTCTCGCCTCGCAAAGTTCGGCAATTTTCAAGATGATATTTTTTACCTGTTTTTGCTATATAAACTATTTTTTCAGCGTCATTAATTTTATTTTCGTTTATAGTTTCATTGGCATTTTTAATTTCTGAATTTTCATTTGCTTTATTTTCTTTGCTTTCGTTAGTC
>CAKVCJ010000090.1 GCA_934725655.1 uncultured Brachyspira sp. | reverse complement strand
TCATTTTCTTTTTTATTCAATAGTCTTGACTTTACCTCCTCTAAAATATTACTATCTTTATCTACCCCGCTTATTAGCAATTTATTAGTTTCTATCAAATTGATAACCTCGCCGTCTTCAATAAAATTATTATTTTCATCAGATACTATTTTTATTATTGGTCTTATAGGATAACTAACATTAGTGGCAAATACTAATCCCTTTCTATTGTCATTCAATACTACAACTGTTCCTACAGGATAAACACTGAAAGTTCCTACAACAAGTTTTGCTATTATAGGGTCAAACTTAATATTAGCTCCCTTTATTATTTCTCTTACAGCATCAGATAATGTTTTTGTTTCAATAGTTCTAGAGCCATTAACAATTTTAGAATATGTAGGTGTTTTTTGACTGTCTTTTAATATTCTTATAGGTTTTAATATTTTTTCTAAAGAATGTGCAACGGCAACTATTTTTGGATATAAATGTATTTGATTGCCGCTAATGCCCCTTGGATATCCTTTGCCGTTATAGTGTTCATGATGCTCTAAAGGAATAACTGCTATCTCTTCTTCTAATCTGAAATTTGTTTTTATTATTTTATAACCAAATACTGTGTGTTTTTTTATTTCTATATATTCTTCTGGAGTAAATTGTTCATGTTTATTTAAAATTTTATCTTGTATTCTAATTAGCCCTATATCATACAATATAGCTCCTAAACCTAATTTTTGTAATTTATCTTCAGGAAATTTCATTACTTTGCCAAGCATTAAAGATATCATAGACACATTTAATGACCTTATGTAATAATAGTCATCTCTATTTAAATTGTCTATATTTAATAATACTATAGCAGCATTCATATTTTTATTAATAAGGTCTAATATACTGTCTATTATTGATTTTAAATTGGATATATTGACTATATTATTATATCTAAAGTCCCCTAAACTTGTTTTTACTTTTTCTAATATATTAAAATATATATTTTTATATACTAAGCATTCCCGAGCGAACTTTTCAAAATCTTCAGGTGTTTGATATCCGTAAGCATTAGCATCAGAGTCTTTTATAAATACTTCTTCTATGTCCCATTTTTTTAGTCTTTTAATATCTTCATCTATAGATTTTATATATTTGCTGATAGCCATAAAACCATTGTATATATAAATATCCTGCTTATCAATTTTGGTTTTGATATCATCTACTTTAACACTAGTTATTTTTTCCATAGTTACTACAACTCTGCCTTTAATTTATATACATATTTTAATATTATACTAACTGCTTCATAAACTGAATATGGTATCTCTTCTCCTATTTCTAAATGCATTAACTCTTTTACAGTATCTTCGTCTGACACTATAGGTGTTTTATTTTTTTTAGCTATCTCTATCATTCTTTTAGCTAAGAGTTTCTCTCCTTTAGATATTACTATCGGAGCATTATGTATTTCCCTCTCATAAAGCAAAGCAACAGCTTCTTCAATCTCTTTTTTCATAGCCTATCTCCAATTCTATATTATCAAACTTCTCTAATTCTTTATCTATATTTGTTTTTATATCTTTACATTTCAAAAATAGTTTTTTATCAAATAATAGTAAATTAATAATATATTTATTTTCTTTTACAATTTCTATTTTGCATAGTTCTTTATTATTATCATAAGCTGTAAACTCTAAACTTTTAGCTTTATTATCTTTTCTATTGATATAAAGTAATACCTCTTTAAGTTCATTATTAACCATAAAAGGTATTGGTATTAAAAAAGAACCTTCTCTAAAAGTTTTATTTTTCCTATTGGAGGATAATATCTTTAAAAGAAGATTAAGCATATTAGAACTATCAGAAGATAATTCATTTTGAAGCATATCAAAGAGCATAAACCATATATTCAAATTTCCATTTGAAGATATGTAATTTTTCAAGCTTTCGTTAGTATCATTAATTTCTTTTAAAAGCGTTAGTAATATTTCGGTTTTTTCAATATTTTTGTTAGAGTTTTTTGTAGCAGAGTATAAATTATTGAATTTTGAAAAAATATTTTCAAACATTTCGAGTTCATCTATAGTAAAATATATTTTATTAGACATAGAATGAAGTATGAATTTCATTTTTTTATCATCTAATTGAGGTATATATTTTAATACCCTCTCCAAATAAGTGATATTTTCAGGGCTTTGTTTTATGGAATTTTTTAACAAAATAGAAGCTGCTTCGCTATTGTTTTTATTATTATTTAAAACTAAAGTGTCTTTCACAGCATTGTTACTCATAGCCTCTCTTGCCTCTTTAATGCTGTTTACATCTTTAAGCAATTTTAATACTATTTTGCCATTTTCTCTGTTAATAACGGCAAAACCCTTATCTTGCATTCCATCTTTGAATAACGCTACAACCTTATTGCCCATTATATTAATAATAGCTCTATCGTTGTCTAATTTACGCATAAGAGAATATCTTACAATATCACCCTCTTTTATGTTTTGAGAGTTTTTGCTATTTATTATTATATTTGAGTATTTGTTATTAATGTTTAGCATTTTATATAAAAAAACTATTTTCTTTTTTCATTTATTCTTTCATAGATTTTATAGGTTCAAATGATAATCTATGTAAATCGCTTGCACCATATTTTTTTATAGCTTCAATATGCTCTTTTGTGCCGTAGCCTTTATTTTTTGATATTTTATATTTATTATATTCTTTGTTTTTTTCTGATAGAGTGTTCATAGCTTTATCTCTGCTCACCTTAGCAACTATACTTGCACAAGCTATAGAATAGGATTTTAAATCGCCTTTTATTATGGACTCTTGTTTGATTTCAGTGTCAATTTTCATAGCATCTATTAATAATATATCAGGTTTTATTATTAAACTTTCAACTGCTTTAAGCATAGCTAATTTTGTGGCATTATATATATTAATTTTGTCTATGATATTTGCAGCTACAGAATATATTGAATATGATAATGCTTTTTGAGTGATAATTGTGTAAAGTTCTTCTCTTTTTTTGGCAGTAAGTTTTTTGGAATCATTTGCCTCTTCTATTATATCATCATCTAAAGGCATTATAACAGCACAGGCAGTAACCTCTCCAAAAAGCGAACCGCGTCCAACTTCATCTATACCGCAAATATATTTATAGCCTAAATCTAAATAATATTTCTCATAATGCAGTTTATCTATTTGTTCACTATCAAAAAGATACATATTATTATATTTATCAGTTATTATAATATCTGTAAAGCTATAACAACTACTATAACTACCGCAGCCAAAGAACCCATAATTATAGCGAAATTGTTTGCTTTATTTTTTTCTGATAATTCTGCCTCTTTTTGCTTTATGAGCATAGCATCCGCTGTTCTAAACATATTATCATATTGTTTAGTTATATCATCTCTAAACTCTTTGTTTTTTTGCTCTTGTTTTTCTATTTGTCTGTCTGTATATTCTTTTAATTTTTCTTTGTCGCTGTTAAACTCATTTATAATACTTTTAGCATTGTTTAGAGTCGCTATATAATCACTGTTTTTTATGCTGTTTTCTTCTATTTTTTTATTTGTATATTCTATTAATGTGTCATAATTTCTGTCGTATTTTTTTAGCATGTCATTCATTCTTGTTTCCATGCTGCTGCTGAAATCTCTGTTTTTTCTATCCTGCTCTTCCATTTTTAAGTTAACTGCATTATTGATGTTTTTTACAAGCTCATTATTTTTATTATTTTGCTCTTCTATCTTTTTATTTGTATATTCCATCAATGTTTCATAATTTTTGTCATACTTCTCAAGCATATTATTTGTTTTTGATAATATTTCACTATGATTTTTATTTATTAATTCATTGAACTCTTTATTTTTTTTGTCCTGTTCTTCCAATTTTTCGTTTATTGACTTGTTCATTGTATTAAAGAATTCTTTGTTTTTATTGTCTTGCTCTTCCAATTTTTTATTAGTATAATCAATCAATACTTCATGGCTTTTGTCATATTTCTCAAGCATATTATTTGCTTTAGAGAGTATTTCATCATAATTCTTATTGATTAATTGATTAAATTCATTATTTTTTCTATCTTGCTCCTGCAATTTATCATTCATCGCATTATTTAGAGTTTTTAAAAACTCTTTGTTTTTAATGTCTTGTTCTTCAATTTTTCTATTTGTATAATCTATAATAGCCTCATGACTCTTATCATATTTTTCAAGCATACTATTTGTTCTTGCTAATATTTCATTATGATTTTTATTAATTAAATCATTAAACTCTTTATTTTTTTTGTCTTGCTCTTCAAGTTTGATGTTTACAGAATTATTAATAGTTTTTAAGAATTCATCATTCTTTTTAGCTTGTTCTTCTAATTTTTTATTAGTATAATCAATTAATACTTCATGGCTTTTATCATATTTCTCAAGCATCTCATTTGTTGTTTTTATTATTTCATTATGATTTTTGTTTATTAAATCATTAAACTCTTTATTTTTTTTGTCTTGCTCTTCAAATTTTATGTTTATAGAGCTGTTGATAGTTTTGAGAAACTCATCATTGTTTTTAACTTGTTCTTCAAGTTTTTTATTAGTATAATCAATTAATACTTCATGGCTCTTATCATATTTTTCAAGCATCTCATTTGTTGTTTTT
The DNA here is from genome assembly GCA_934725655.1 of uncultured Brachyspira sp. Classification (GTDB taxonomy): domain Bacteria; phylum Spirochaetota; class Brachyspiria; order Brachyspirales; family Brachyspiraceae; genus Brachyspira. Next base: position 2,716 of record CAKVCJ010000090.1, on the reverse strand, counting down.
ATAATGTTTTCATTGATGTCTTTATTTTTTTTATTGCTTTCTTCCAATTTAACATCATTTCTTTTATCTTGCTCTTCAAGTTTTGTATTCATAATTTCATTAAGAGTTTTTATGAATTGTTCATTTTTAATATTTTGCTCTTTTAATTTTTCTTTTATTTCATCATTGATATTATTTATAAGTTCGCTGCCTTGTTCTTCAAGCTTTTTATTTGCATTTTGTATTAGTATTTCATTTTTCTTAGTATTTTCTTCTAACAACTCTGCTGTTTTCTTTAATAGCTCTTCGTTTAATTTAGTATTTTTTATGTTATTATCTTCTAATTTTAGATTTATTACTTCATTAATATTTTTTACAATGTCATGATTTTTAATATTTTGTTCTTCTAATTTTTCTTTAAACTTTTCATTGATAGATTTTTCAAATTCACTATTTTGTTCTTCGAGTTTTTTATTTGCATTTTGTATTAATATTTCATTTTTTTGAATATTCTCTTCTATTAGCTCATTTGCTTTTTCTAATAGAATTTCTATTTTTAAGTCTATGTCATTTATAGAATCTAAATTTCTATTTAAAGCTTCTATATGATATTGTAAATCATTTATTCCTTCTTCGGCATTATCTAATCTTTCAGAGTTTAGTAATATTTTTTTGAACAATCTTTTATTCTTTTTTTCCATTTCTTCTAAATCTTCTCTTGATATATTATTATTGTTATTTTCTAATGACATAATAAAATCCTTAAAAATTTATTTCTTTATATATATAATATATAACATATATCTAAAATATCAAATTTATATTGCTATAAATTTTGTTATAATTTATAAATAATATAAAAAAATGGAGAGAGATAATTGGCTAAGGTATTAGGGCAAACAACCCCTTTAAAAATAATGTCTGGTATATATAAAAGCGGCAGACTTCATCATGCTTATTTGTTTTATGGTGAGGAGGGCGTTGGCAAATATGAAAGTGCTTTAAATTATGCCAAAGTACTTTTATGCAAGAGAAATAATGGCACGTACTGCGATGAATGCGAATCTTGCAAAATGATAGATAATTATAAGCACCCTGATGTTGTAGTAGCTGGTACTGATGAAAGATTTAGAAATGCTGAAATATATTTTAATCAGTATTTAGAATATAAACTTCCTCATTTATTTAATAACTTTTATACAGAATGCCGTTCTATACTTTATAAGGTGGAATCTATGCTTTTTGATAGTTATGATAATTATCCTTTGAGTGAGCCGAAAGAGTATATGCTTGGAAATAAAAAAGAAAGCTCCAGATATGCCTTAATAGAGCCTTATTATTTAGCTGTTAATTACACATTAAATGAACTTAATGAAGATAATGCTGAGTTTATAGATTCTATTTTTAGAACTAAATCTAAAGATGCCCTTAATATAGTAAAAGCTAAAGGCGGCAAAAAGAAATATTCTATAGAAGGTGATTTTTTCACAGCGTTAAAGAAAATACATTATAATATAATTCATACCGTTATACCATTGGACACTATTAGAAATATAATAGAAATGACATACAGAAAACCAAGATTAGGAAGAAAGAGGGTAGTGATAATAGAGGGCATAGAATTAATGGATAAAAGAGCTCCCAATATTTTTTTGCGTACTTTGGAAGAGCCTTCTGATAACAATATATTTATTTTGATAACTTCAGATACAAACAAATTAGTTCAAGATGGAATGAAGCCTTTAATATCACGTATGATGGAGCTTAGGTTTTCATCGCTTTCAGAAAATACTTTAAGGTCTATATTGATGAAAAGATTAAGGCTTAATGAAGAGAAAACAGCCCTAGCACTTCAATATTCTTCAGGAAGTATGTCTAAAGCTATAAAATATTTGCTTGACAAAAAATCAAATACAAGCGATAATAGTCAGCCAAAAATGATACTTTATAAGGCTTTAAGCAACATTTATATATGGCTAAATAATTATTAAAAACCTATAGGAGTTATACATGAAAAAGTTATTTCTTGTATTAAGTGTAATGATCTTATCATTAAATCTTGTTTATGCTCAGGATGAGGCACAACAAACTACTGAACAGCAGACAGAAACCCAACAGCAAAATACTGATGCTGCTGCAGCAGAAAATACAAATACTGTAGAAGGTATAGTACCTTTCTCACCTAATTTTACAGATTTGAGAAATGTAGATGATGCTAATTTAGACAAAGAATATAATATTCTTCAAACTAATTTAAATATTATAAAAGATGATTATCTTTTTAGAGTATTATATAAAGCTAATAAAATCTTAGAAAATTACACTAATGTTAATTTTACAGATACTAATGAAATGTTTTATAATGCTATTAACTATTATGATTTAGTAGCTAGACCTATCTCTACTGATAATAATGTTGATTTAGGACTTAAAGAAATTTATAAAGCTATTGATTTATATGATGCTGTTAGACCTACTTATGAAATTTTAGGTAAAACTAATGAACTTGCTAAAACTGATTATGAATTAAATCTTTATGCCGGCATACTTAATTTATTTAAAGGCTCTCCTAGTTATTATGCAATGAGCAGATATCACTTTAATAAGGCTTTAGAAAATGAAGTAAATAATCAAAACTCTGCCAGCAATTTAATAATGCTTAATACTTATTTAGCTGGAGTTAATTATTTATTAGCTAATAATGCAAATACTGGTGATATTAGAAAAGTTTATTATC
>CAKVCJ010000089.1 GCA_934725655.1 uncultured Brachyspira sp. | reverse complement strand
ACCTGCCAACGTTGCTATAACGTCCAACGCTTTTGAAGAGCGCGGAGCCCACCGGGACTCATCTACCTCCAAGCTTTGATTAATAATATATTACTTTTTGTTTTATGTCAATAATTTATATATTTTTAAGCGTCATTATAAGTCTAAATCTTCGATTTTTTCTATTTTTGTAATCAGATAAGTTAGAAGCAAATTTTTTAGTATGGGTTCTACATCTGCGTTAAGATTCATCATATATAATTTTATTTTTAAAGCTTGCAGATTTTTATATAATTTTAATATTTTTGCTATTCCTGCACTATTGATTTCTTTTGTATTTTTTAAATCGAGTATTACAATAGGCATTCTAATGGAAGCGGCTTCTTCAGATTCATTAACGAACCTGTATATTTCTTCTGAGGTTGATAGATTAGCTTCAGGAACTATAGAGATATATCTGTCATTAAATTCTATAGCCATTTTGAGAATCCTTTTTTTGTAGATACAAAAGAATGTGGGCAGGGAGGGATTCGCACCCCCGTAGACTCACGTCGACAGATTTACAGTCTGCTGCCATTGACTGCTCGGCCACCTACCCATATTAATTTGAAAATGTTTTAATATATTATCATAAAATAAAAAAAAGTCAAGTGCAACTTATATTATTTTATAAAAATTAATAAATCATATTTCATCATTATTTAAAATAGTCATATGTATATGGTCTTCCCATTTATTATTGATTTTTAAATATTTCTTTGCCATACCTTCATATTCAAAACCAAGTCTTCTAACTAAATTTAAAGAGGATTGATTACGAGGCATAATATTGGCTTCTATTCTGTGAAGTTTTAATTCTTTAAATACTATATTTATGGCATATTTTAAAGCTTCTGTCATATAGCCTTTTTTTGTTTCCTGCTCATCAAGTTTATAGCCTACAGTGCAAGATAAAAATGAGCCTTTTACTATATTGGCAAAACTAATCATACCTATTATTGTTTTTCTGTCTTCTATTTTGAATAGATAAAATTTCAGCATTCTTGAGTTTTTTGTATCATCTATTTCTTTTTTGATAATGTTTTTTTGAGTATTTATTTTATAAAATATTTCAGGCCTATAAGGGTCAAAGTCTCTAAAAAAATCTTTATTTCTATAATAAAAATCTAAAACAGCATTCGCCATCTCAAGATTCGGCTGCACTAAAAGAAGTCTGCTTGTATTATAACTTTTTTTAATCATTTTTATTACTATCTTATTATCTTTAATTTATCTATATTAAAACCTTCAAGTTTTAGCAGATATTCTTTTTTTTCTATTCCGCCTGCATATCCTGTTAGTTTTAAATCTTTTGCAACAACCCTATGGCATGGTATTATAATTGCTATTTTATTTTTTCCCTCAGCACTTCCAACTGCTCTGAAAATGCTTCCTGAACTGTTGGATATTTTTTTGGCTATATTGGAATATGTTTCAATTTCTCCGAATGGAATTTTATAAGTTTCAGCCCATACTCTATACTGAAAATCGCTTCCGTACACTGCTATTGGTATATCAAATATTTTTCTTTTTAATGCAAAATATTCATCTAATTGCTTTTTGGTTTGTTTTATTATATATGGTTCTTTTTCATCATTATTAATTTTATTTGTATTTTGAAAAGAAATAGAAACAATATAATCTTTATAATGAGTTAAATATATATTTCCAATAGTGCTTTTATATAAAAAAGTTTTACTATCATTTTCAAATAAATTATTTTGAAGCCTTATGATATTCACAACATAACCTTTTTAAGATTAATGTTTCGTATATTAGAATAAAGTTCTTGTATATTATCAGGATTCATAGCGGCAGTTGCATATTCTAAAACATTAACGCTTACTAAATATTCTGCATTAATAGAATTAACATATTCAGCAGTATCTTTAGCCGTGTAGTATACAGAATAATCTAAAGCAACTCCCACAAAATCTAATATTAATACCTCTTTATTTTCTTTAGCAGCATCTATAAAGTCTTTATGCATATAAGAAAAACCAGATACTCCCTCATCATCAGCATCAACACCCTTTTGAACATAAATATATTCTTTTTTCTTTTTTAAGCTATCAACAATAGCAGAGCCGAAAGTTCTCGCTACGCAATGACGAGGCCATAAAGTTATAATTTCCTCATCACCAGTTTCCTGATCCATAACTCTAATCTTAGAGAAAGGTTCTTTATTATGAGTTGACGCAAAAGATATATGATTGGAAGGATGCCAATCCTGTGTAGCAATTATGGCATCATATTCACCTGCTTTAATAAGGTTATTGATGATAGGCACAAGCTCATTAGCCCCATTAATAGCCATAGGACCGCCTTCCATATAATCATTTTGCATATCAACTATAGTCAGTATCTTAACCTTACTCATAATGGAAACCTGAAATTATTTTTTAAGATATTTTCTGCAAACCTATTTCTTCCTGTATAGGTTTTAAAGCATTGATAGTTTCTTGTATCAATTCATCTAAAGATATTCCAAGCCTTTCAGCACCGCTTTTTATTATATTTCTATCTATTTTGGCAGCAAAAGCTTTATCTTTTAATTTTTTCTTTACAGATTTTACTTCCATATCATCTAAACTTTTAGAAGGCCTTACCAAAGCACAAGCTGTAATAAATCCAGAAAGTTCATCTACAGCATATAAAGTTTTTTCCATATTAGTAATAGGCTCTATATCGATAAAATCGCCGAAACCATGGCTCTGTATTGCTCTAATAAAATAATCAGGCAAACCTTCTTTTTCTAAAATCTCTTTTACTTTGATGCAATGTTCATCTGGATATTTTTCATAATCTAAATCATGCAAAAATCCAACCATTGCCCATTCTTCAGAATCTTCATTATACTTACTTGCAAAATATCTCATTGCAGCTTCAACTGATAAGGCATGCTTAAACAAAGAAGGTTCTGTATTATATTTTTTAAATAGCTCTATAGCTTTTTCTCTTTCTATGCTAGACATAATAATCTCCAAATATGTAAAATAATTATATAACATATTACTCTATTTTTCAATAGAAAATTTATATAATAATATTTATTTTTTGTGTGTAATTTTTTTACTAATGTTTGATATTTAGATAATCATTATATAAAAAATATGTATTTTTAATTTATATTTTAATCAAAATAAATTTGTAATATTATTAATTGATATTTATTTTTTTTATTGTATAATAATTTAAGTTAATAATGATGAGGATATTTTTTTATGTCATATATTAGAGTTCGTTTTGCACCGTCTCCAACTGGTTTTTTACATATAGGAAATGCAAGAACGGCATTATTTAATTGGTTATATGCCAAGTCTATAAAAGGAAAATTAATTTTAAGAATAGAAGATACGGATCAGGAGAGAAGTACAAAAGAGGCTGTTGATATGGCTATTAAGTCATTAAAATGGCTTGGAGTTGATTGGGACGAGGGGCCTGAAGTTGGAGGAAATTACGGACCATATTTTCAATCTGAAAGATTAGATATATATAAAAAATATACTGAAAAACTTATGGAAGAGGGTAAAGCATATTATTGTTTTTGTACTTCTGAAGAGTTAGAAAAAAAGTCTAATATGCAGAAAACTCTCAATCAGCCCATTATTTATGACGGCAAATGTAAAGATATACCATTAGAAGAAGCTAAAAGAAGAGTTGCTAATGGTGAGCCTGCTAAAATAAGATTTAGAGTGCCTAAAAATCAGCAGATAGTATTTGATGATTTCGTTAGGGGAGTTGTTAAAACTAATAGCGATGAAATTGGAGATATTATAATTGTTAGAGAAAATGGGTTTCCTACTTACAATTATGCTGTAGTGATAGATGATATGCTTATGAAAATTACTCATGTTATAAGAGGAGAGGATCATATATCTAATACTCCAAAACAGATACTTATTTATGAGGCATTGGGAGCTGAAGTTCCTAAATTTGCACATACTTCTTCAATACTTGGTAATGACAGAAAGAAATTGTCAAAAAGGCATGGGGCTGCTACTTTAATGGAATACAAAGATGAAGGATTCTTGCCTCAAGCTATGAGAAACTTCCTTGCTTTACTTGGATGGACTCACCCTGAAGCTATGGAAAACATGAATGATGAAGATATGATTAAAGCTTTTACTTTAGATAGATTTTCTAAGAGCCCTGCTATATTTGATACTGCTAAATTAAGACATTTAAATGCTTGGCATATTAAAAATCTTAATTTGGATGAGGCTACAGAATTATTCTTGCCTTATCTTATACAGGGAGGATTTTTAAAAGAAAATTACACAGAAGCAGAGCATGATTGGGCTAAAAAGCTTATATCTGTAATAAGACATAATTGTGTTGTTTTATCTGATATTGTTAAATATGTTCCTGTATTTTTTGAGAATGATTTTGAGCTTACAGATGAAATGAAAGAGATTGTAAATAAAGAAGAAAGTAAAAAGCTTCTTCAGTTTATTAAAACTAACATAGAAAATGCTGATGAAATAACTGATCAATATATGAAAGATTTAATAAAACAGGCTCAAAAAGAAACAGGGCTTAAAGGGCCTAATTTGTATCACCCTATAAGATATGTTATAACAGGAAGCAGTGCTGGTACTGAGTTATCGCATATATGTGAGCTTTTGGGTAAAGAAAATATTTTATACAGATTATCTAAATATATATAATAGGGGTATAATATATGCTTAATGGTAAACCCTTAATACTTGCAGTAGATGATGAAGAGAATATCAGAAATCTCATAACTTATACACTTGAAGCACATGATCTTGAAGTATTAACTGCAGAAAATGGAAAAGTTGCTATAACCATATTAGAACATAATCCTGTTGATGTTATTATTACAGATTTGCTTATGCCTTCTATGACAGGGCTTGCTCTTATTAGAGAGATGAAAAAGAGAAAGAACTCTATACCTATAATAATTATAACGGCATATGGAAATACTGATATGGTAAAAGAAATAATAGCTGAAGGTGTATTCAGACTTATAGAAAAGCCTCTTGATTTTGAAACATTAGTACCTATAGTAAATGATGCTATAGAATATAAGAAAAATAATAAAAAATAAATAATATGTATTTATAGAAACAATAAAGGCTTGAGTTTAACTAAAAACTTAAGCCTTTTTATGTAAAAATATACTGAAACAAATGCATTCTGTCATATAGTTTTTTCTTCAACTTTTTCCCGCCGCAAAAAGTTGCAAAAAGTGCAAGTTTTTCAGCTTTATATATTTTGAATATATATAAAATGTAGCATAACCCCTATATTTTGTCTACACCTAAAAGTGGACTTCGTCAAATGAAGTCCTTTTGCTTCTTTGTGGCATACCCACAGGTACTTCTTTCGGTCGCAAAAAGAAGCGGGGTCATGCAAATCACGCACAGCTGCACTCTGTGTGCTTCACAAGTGGGCAAAGCCCCAGTTATAAAAATAAAATATAATTTTATTTTTTGACAAAACGCAAAATTCTTAGTATAATTATAATAATATTTTAAAAGTTTTTTAATTGTTTAATAATTTCTTTTTTATCTTTGCTGTCTATTATAGCACTTCCTGCAACAAGTAAATTAGCTCCTGCTTTTATAACATCGCTGCAAGTACTTAGATTAATTCCGCCATCAACAGATATGATAATCTCTCTTTGTCCTATTAGTTTTTTTGTCTCTTCAATTTTTTTAATTGAATTTGTTATAAACTTCTGCCCTCCAAAACCTGGGTTCACTGACATTATAAGAACATTGTCAATATCATCTATAAGAGGCTCTATAACATCAACTCTCGTATGAGGGTTAAGAACGACTCCTGCTTTTATATTATGGTTTTTTATTTGCATTATTAATTTATGTAAATGAATATTTCCTTCATAGTGTACGCTAATTATATCAGCACCAGCCTTAGCAAAATCATCAATATGCTTTTCTGGACTTACTATCATTAAATGAACATCAAGAGGCAATGATGTAATTTTTTTTATGTCGGATACAATTTTTGAGCCGAATGTTATTTGAGGTACAAAGCTTCCATCCATTATATCTAAATGCAAATAATCTGCTCCTGCTTCCTCAAGCTCTTTTATAGTAGATTCCAAATTAGCAAAAGATGCTGTTAGTATAGATGGTGCTATTATTATTTTATTCATTTTTATTATCCTTGTTATTAATATTTTATATATTTTCTATTTCTTCTAATGCTTTTTTAGCAGCATTTGTCTCTGCTTCTTTTTTGCTTTTTCCTATTCCAGAAGCATATTTTTTTGTTTTCACATAAACTTCTACCCTAAACATTATATTATCATTTTCATTATATTCATATGATTTATATGTTGGGGTGATTTTATATTGTTTTTGAACTATTTCTTGAAGTATTGTTTTGTAATCTTTATCAAAATTATTAATATCTAATTTATTTAATATATCTTTATAAACTCTCATAACGAAGTTTTTTGTGTTTTCTAAGTTTGAATCTAAATATATTGCTCCTATTACAGCTTCAAATAAATCTTCAAGCATATTGTCTCTTTCTCTTCCTCCAGAAGCCTCTTCGCCTTTTCCAAGCAAAAGAAAATCTCCAAGTTTTAATTTTTTTGATATATTAGCTAAAGTATTTTGAGAAACCAAATAAGATTTAATTTTTGATAATTTTCCTTCTTTTACATTATTATATTCTTTATAAATATGTTCAGATATTATAAGAGAAAGCACGGAATCTCCTAAAAACTCAAGACGCTGATTATATTTCATATTTCCATTTTCATTTGCAAAAGTTCTATGAGTTATTGCTTCAAGGAGATAGTCTTTATTTTTGAAATTATATTGCAATACTTTTTCACAATCTAATAATATTTTATTAATCATAACAAGTTTATGATACAATGAATAAAAAAGTAGTCAACAATAAAATATATATTTTTTATTATAGGATTGATAAAAAGGTATTTTATAATATAATAATTCATAATTTTTTAAAAATAGTATATATATATATTATTAGGTAAGGACAAAATGGAACAATTTATAGATGTAGTAAATTTTGAGATAGAGGCAGGACATGGGGGAGCAGGATGCGTGAGTTTCAGACGCGAGGCGCATGTACCTATGGGCGGGCCTGACGGCGGCAATGGCGGAGAAGGCGGAGATGTAATAGTGAGAGTTGATGCGAGAATAAACAGTTTCGGTAAAATAAAAAGCAGAAAAAGATTTAGAGCAAGAGACGGAGAGCCTGGAAGGGCAAGACTCAGTGATGGAAAAAAGGGCGATGATGTTGTTATAAGAGTTCCTATAGGCACAGTTGTTTATGATGATGATACAAATAATATATTAGCTGACTTAC
>CAKVCJ010000088.1 GCA_934725655.1 uncultured Brachyspira sp. | reverse complement strand
ACCACATTTCATTTTTGCCATGCTTATTATGTTTTTTATTAGCATATTCTTCATCTGGGTGAACTTGTATTGATAACTTATCTCTTGCATCTATAAATTTTATTAGCAGAGGAAAATATTGCTGATTTTTGCAATTACTGCCTAAAAGTTTTTCGCCAAGTTTCGCTATTGCAAATGATATGTTTTTATCTTTGAACTCTCCGTTTGAGATGATATTTTTATCATTTTTTAAATCACATATCTCCCAACTTTCACCTATATTCTTATCTTTATCAAAAGGTTTAGAATAAGATTCAACCAATATGTTACCACCCCAAATGGATTCTTTTCCTATTTCTTTAAACTCAAAAATGTACATAACTACATTATATAAAATAAAAAAAATAATTCAATACAATAAAATATTTACAGATAAAAAATAAATATAATATTATAAGTTATCTAATTATAAAAAAGAGCCCATTTATAAAAAAACAGACTCTTTTCTAAAAGTTGAATATTAAATTATTTTATTCAAATATTACTCTTTGTTTATTATCTATATAGCTTTCTGGTATATTGTTAAGCTCTTTAATCTTTGCTATCATAGCATCACGCATATCATTGCCTGTCATAACTATATTTTTTCCCTTTTCTCCTATAGCATTGCCCTCAGCATCTTGATAACCATCTCCTCCCAAAAATACAAAACTTGATAAAGCAACATTATACTCTTTGTTCTCATCAATATTTTCACCATTTAAAGCAGCAGATAATAATTCCCCATTAGCATTATATCTTACTTCCATTCCTTTAGATAATTGTAAGAATGCACCAGCCCCTCTCTTTTGTCCTGATATTTTGAGCATTTCAATAACATCTTTTCCGCTCAATGTAACTAATACAACCTCATTATCAAATGGGAAAAACTCATTTTGAATATTACCTAATGTTATATCGCCTTTTTTTAATGGAGTTCTAAGACCGCCGGAGTTCATTAATACCATATCCAAATTATCATAAGAATCTAACACCAAATCACAAGCAAAGTTTCCTATAGCCATAGAATTAGACCTTATTCCGTCATGGAGAAGCTCTACAGGCAAAGTTCCTATTCTTACATTAAACTCTTTGTCTACAGTGCCTTTCATCTCATCAATAAATGATAGCATATCAGCATCTTGTTCTATATTGTTATCCATAGGTATGAGTTTATAATTAAATTTATCTATTTTGCCATTGTTTACAGATAAATCTATTTGCCCTAAATACCTTCCATAATAGCCCGCTTGTACTATAGGTGTGCCGTTTACAATATCCTCTTTCTCTAAAACAGTGTGGCTATGTCCTCCAACTATTACATCAAAAGTTTTTGGGAAAGCCTCTGCTATTTTTTTATCGCCATCATAACCTACATGGCTTAAAAGTATTGTTATATCATTAGTGGTATTAAGAGGTGTAGCTTTTAAAAAACTTTTTAATGAGTCAATTTCTTTTTCAAATACTAACCCTTCAACATATTTAGGATTATAAACAGAATCTGTTGTTGTAATACCTATTATAGCTACATTAAGTCCATTTACATTTGTAATTATATACGGCAAAGCATAATAGCTATTATCATTTTTATTTTTTATGTTTATTGATAGGGTAGGGAATTTCCTCTCTTTCATTATTTCAGTAAAATTGTCAAGTCCATAATCTATAAAATGATTTCCAACAGCAGCAGCATCAACTCCTATCATATTCATAATATCAACTTCATCTCTTCCCATAAATACTGTAGAATAAACGCTTCCTGTAATAGTGTCTCCCGCATGAAGAACTAAAACATTATTATTTGTTTTTTCTATATCTTTTATATATTTAGCTCTTCTTGCAGCTCCATACATATAATTAGTTTCCGGAGGGTTTAATTCTTTGTTTATTATTATTTCTTCTTCATCTTTACCATGTGTATCATTCATATGTATGATAGTTAACTCGCCGCTGTTTGCAGATTCTTTTGCTGTATTATTATTGCATGAGAATAAAGTAAAAAAAATCATTAGTAAAATAATGCTAATTTTGTTCATATATAAACTCCAACATTTTATATATAATAAAGTATATTTTACTAATGATTATTGTCAATTAATTTGTAAATTATTAATATAAATTATTTTTTTTGTTTAGTACCTGTCTTAAGCCTTCTTTTGCCTGACTGTCTCCTCCATTATAACTTAAAGCATTTCTATAACTCTCTTCAGCATTATCCAATTCATTTAATCTAAAATAACATTTACCTAAAGCCAAATTTATATCAAACATTTCTCTTTTCTCTTCTGCTATATTTAAAGCCTCGCTATAAGCATATATGGCATCATTATACTGAAGTCTTCTATAACAATAATTTCCATAAAGCATATAATTTTCTACTTTAGGAGACATTTCTACAAGCTGTCTATAGTATGAGCTTGCTTCATTATATGAGCGAATCTCTTCCATCATAGTAGCCAATGTTTTCCAAGCGGTTTCTCGTATAAATGTTGTATTATTTTCATCATTAGCCGCTACTAATAGAGATTCATTTGCTTTTTTGTATTCTCTGTTTTTATAATACAGCATACCTGCTCTATATAAACTTTCTCTGTCATTAGGGTATTTTGATAGTGTGTAATTATAATAATTTAAAGCTTCATTATAATTACCTATACTCTCATAATATATAGCTAAAGTTCTGCTTGGAAAAGCGTTTCCTACAGATTCTTTTATTGAGTTTTCAAGTAATTTAATTCCTCTGTCTGAGTTTCCATAATATAATTCTAATTCGCCTAATCTTGGTTTGAATATTGCTTTATTGGTTTCTATAGTATATATTTCTTTATAATATTTTAATGAAGCAGTAAATTCCTTTTGTCTATAGGTGATGTCCCCAAGTCTTTCTAAAGCTGTTTTGTATAAGTCATCTTTTTTATCGAGCATAATGATTTTTTTGTAATTATCTTCAGCTTCATCTAATTTGCTTCCTTTGTAGTATGCATTTGCAAGCAGCCCTATAGCTTCATAAGCATTTGTATAGTTTTTTATTTTAGATAGCTTGTAATAATATTTTATAGCCTTATCATAATCGTTTTCTTCTTCATACAAATTTCCTAAAGCTATAATTGTATCAATATCATAAGGATTTTGATTTAATATCTGCTCATAAACTTTTTTGATAGAATCATAATCTTCAACTTGTTCATATACTTTTACTAATCTCTTTACAGATTCTACTTGTGTTTTGGAATTGGCTAAACTTTTTAAATACATCTCTATAGCACTATCAGTATCTCCCGCTATAACATATATATCGCCAAGCACATTAGCAGCCATATCGGCATATTCATTATTGCTCTTTCTCACCAACTTACTTAAAGTATCATAAGCTAAACTTTGCATCCCTTCGTTTAGGGCTATTATGCCAACATTAAACATAGCCTCATCATTTTCTTCAAGTTTTAGCACTCTTTCATAATATCCCTTAGCTAAACGCGGTAAATCTCTGTCCATATAAAATTTACCAATAGTAAGAAGTGTAGGCACATAGTTTGAATTAATAGACAATGCCTCCTCAAATGTTACCAAAGCATCATCATACATCTCCATATTTAAATATGTGATTCCTATATTATGCTTCAACTCTTCATCAAAATATAAAGAATTGCTCACAGAACTAAATATTTTTAGGGCTTCTTCATAATTTTCTGTATCATTATATATTTTGCCTAATAAAATATTAGCTTCATATTCTTTTTTTGGGTCTATAGTTGTTGCTATTTCTTTTTTTAATATTGATTTAGCTTTATTATAATCTTTTTTTCTGTAGTATTCTTGTGCTAAGGTATATTCATCTACTATCCTTGGGTTTAATTTTATTTTGCCTTGATTAATGGCTACATTTAAAGATATGATAGATATTAAGCCCAATGCTCCTATAGATAATATAAATACAAAGATTCGTATACTTTGAAGTTTTTTTTCAATTTTTTTATTGTATATCTTCTTCTTGTATTGCATCTAAAATCCCATTAACAAATTTATAAGCATCTTTGTCGCCAAATATTTTAGCTATTTCTACAGCCTCATCTATTATTACAGATTTTGGTATATCTTTCAAATATATAAGTGAATATATAGACATTCTTATTATAGATTTATCTACATATTGTATTCTTGATATGTTCCAGTTTTTAGAATATTTTTCTATAATGCTGTCAATTTTTGCTAAATTCTTTATAGTTCCTTCAACAAGTTCTTTAGTAAAACTATTATTAGCTGCTTTTTTATCATCATATTCAAAATTAAAAAGTTCATCTATATTTACTTTCTTTTCATTTATTTCATAAGAATACAAAGCCATAACAGCATATATTCTTGCCTGTCTTCTTGTCCCATATTTTGATAAATCTAAATCTTTTATTTTTTCTTTAGATTTAACTATTACTTTTTTCTTGATAGCTTTTTTAGGCGCTTCAGCATTTACTTCATTATTATTGTTGTTTATTTCTTCAGACATATATATCCTAACAAAAAATTAATTTTCTATTATTATTTTCGGCAATGATATGGTTAAAAAATAATTACAAGTTATATTTTATTTTTATAATTTTATACTATGCTTTTTAGAATAATAAATAGTTTTTAGAAATATTAATTTTAATTATACAAATAAATAATACTAATCTTTATAATTAAAATGACTTGTTATAAGCAGATAAATATTTAATTTTTTGATATTTGTATATTATTTTATTGACCTATATAAAATATTGTATATATTATAATTAAATATCTTTTAAGTAAAGGAGTATATTATGAAACTTGTAGAAAATAAAATAGCATTAGTAACTTCATCAACTAGGGGGATTGGTTTGGAATGCAGTAAGAAATTAGCTGAAAATGGAGCTAAGGTTTATTTGGCAGTGAGGAGGCTTGATGCGGGTAAACAGGTAGCTGATGAGATTATTAAAAATGGCGGTAAGGCAGATGTTGTTTATTTTGATGCTACTAAAGAAGAGACTTTTACTTCTATGGTAGAAGATGTTGTAAAAAAAGAAAGTAAAATAGATATACTTGTTAATAATTTTGGCACAACTGATGTTAATAAAGATTTAGATTTAGTGAATGGAGATACAGATACATTTTTTAGAATTGTAAATGAAAATATTAAAAGTGTTTATCTGCCTTGTAAGGCTGCTGTAAAAAATATGAAGGCAAATGGGGGAGGAAGCATAATTAATATTTCATCTGTTGGAGGGTTATTTCCTGACATATCCCGCTTAGCTTATGGCATATCAAAAAGTGCTATTAATTTCTTAACTAAAAACATAGCTGTACAATATGCAAGAGACAATATAAGATGCAATGCTGTACTTCCTGGATTTGTGGCTACAGAGGCTGCTATGGAAAATATGTCTCAAGAGTTTTTAACCTCTTTTTTGAAGAATGTTCCTTTAAATAGGCCTGCTACTACAGAAGATATAGCAAATGCAGTATTATTTTTTGCTAGTGATATGTCTTCTTTTATTACAGGAGAGACTATGCCTGTTTCTGGAGGTTTTGGGGTTCCTTCTCCAATGTATGCATTGTATCAGGATATGATGAAGAAAGGATAATAGCAACTATTAACATTTTTTATTGACAAAAAAAAAAATTATAATACTATTTAATAGTTTATTTTTTAACAATTTTACATTTTTGTTAAAATTACGCTTATAATAATATATTTTATTTAAAGGCTATCACTTTATGCTATATGAAATTTTTTATCCGCTTCGAGAGAGTTTTTTTGGATTCAATGTTTTTAGATATATTACTTTCAGAACTGCTGGTGCTGTTGCTACGGCATTGATTTTGGTGTTGGTATTTGCTCCGAGTATAATAGAAAAATTAAAAAGATTACATTTTGGGCAAGTTGTAAGAGATGACGGCCCAGAGACTCATTTAGTTAAAACTGGTACACCTACAATGGGAGGAATATTTATAGTAGGAAGTGTTTTAATAAGTATACTATTATGGGGAAAATTGGATAATATAAAGATTATACTTCTTACTATATCTTTAATTATACTTTCTGCAGCAGGGTTTTTAGATGATTTTCTTAAAATTAAATATAAAAACTCTAAGGGGCTTCCTGGTAAATATAAAATTGTATTTCAGGTGATAGTTGGTTTAATAATAGGGATATATTTATATTATTTTGATAAGTCTACTTTTTTAATGAAGTTTGATTTGGAGAAAGGAATCAGTGTTTTGGAAGCTGTAAAAGTGGCACAGGTTCCTTCATCTACTTTATTTATACCATTTTTCAGCAATGTTTATATAGACTTAAAAATGCTTTATATACCTTTTTCTGTGTTTGTAGTTGTGAGTATGAGTAATGCTGTGAATTTAACTGATGGACTTGACGGTTTAGCTATAGGACTTTTAATAATAATGTCTATGGCTTTTGCGGTGCTTTCTTATGTATCTGGCAACTCTCTAATAGCAACTTATTTAAAAATACCTTTTATATCCGATGCTGGAGAGGTTACTGTATTTGTGGGAGCTTTGATTGGGGCTGGTTTAGGCTTTTTATGGTTTAATGCTCACCCTGCACAAGTTTTTATGGGAGATGTGGGCAGTTTATCTCTTGGAGGAGTTTTAGGAATAATTGCTTTATTTATCAAGCATGAACTTTTGCTTTTAATAGTGGGAGCTGTTTATGTATCTGAGGCTTTTAGTGTTGTGCTTCAAGTGTTTTCATATAAGCTATTTAAAAAGAGAGTATTTAAAATGGCTCCTTTACATCATCATTTTGAAAAATCTGGCTGGAAGGAAACGCAAGTTGTTTTTAGGTTTTATATTATAGGCATAATAACTGCTTTGATTGGAATAGCAACTTTGAAAATAAGATGATATAATAATTTATGCGGGTATGAAAAAATTATGAAAGGTAAATTGATAGTTATAGAAGGAATAGACGGAAGCGGCAAGTCTACTATTGCAAAAAAGTTAACAGAAACATTAAATAAAAATAATATAGATACAATATACACTTTTGAGCCTACTAATGCCTATTATGGGGCTAAATTAAGAGATACAATGCTTTCTAAAGAGATGGATTTAGATAGAGAATTAGAGCTTTTTGTAGATGATAGAAAAGAGCATATTAGACTTATGATAAAACCTACTTTAGAAGAAGGTAAGACTGTAGTACTTGATAGATATATGTATTCATCTATTGCCTATCAAGGTGCTAAGGGGATTGATATAGAAAAAATAAAAAATATGCATGAAAGTTTTATCTTAATTCCAGATATAGTTTTTATTTTCCATCTGCCTGTAGAAAAATCTTTAAATAGAATCATAGAAAAAAGAGGCTTCATAGACAGATTTGAAAATGAAGAATATCTCAAAAAAGTAGAAAGCATATTTAAAAGTTTTAATGAGCCTTTTATTTATCATATAAATGCTGATAAATCAATATATGATATAAACAAAGAAC
>CAKVCJ010000087.1 GCA_934725655.1 uncultured Brachyspira sp. | reverse complement strand
TGTTACAAATAATAGCGGACTTTTTGCAAGTTTAAGTAATTTTAATTTGCATTTAGATTTAAATACTAAAAGATTTGCTTTATCTAAAGTAATGGGCGTTTCTGCTCCTGAGGTTCTAAAAAAACTTAATATAAAAAGTTTTATAAGTAATGATTTAGTTTATAATAATTCTGCTTTAAATTTCAAAGATGAGCCGTTATTTAATTTAGATATATCTTACCCAAATGAAGATGAAATAAAAATTGTATTTGATTTTGAAGTGAGCGAGCCAAATTTAAGATATAATGGAATAAAAAAAGATGATATGCAATTAGCATTTAATTTGCTTGCGAGATATAACATAAAAACTCAAAGCGTATTTATAGATAATATTTCATCAGAGCTTTTGAATGATGAGATATTAAAAGTAATAGCATCTGCCACAAATATATTTAATGATAATATAAAAATTGATTTAAATACATTCTATGCAAGGCTTGATTTAGAAAAGGTAAATAGTTTAACTTCTATGTTTATGCCGTCATTAGGTATAAATATGAATGGTCTTTTGAATGTTGATGCTGATAAAACTACAGGCACTATTAATAATCTCAATAATAAACTTACTATAGCGATGAAGAATATCAACTTTGATATGCAAAAAACTATATCTATAAAGAATCTTAATTCTACAACTATAGTTGATTTAATTATTAATCCTGAAATAGAAGTTGCTGTTGATAATAAACTTACAATAGAGAGAGCAACTGCTTTGAGAAGGTATAGATTTAATAATGCTAATGTGGTATTGAGGGTTGATTCTTCATTAAACGGACTTACTTCTATAGGCACTGTAATAAATGACCCTAACAAAAAAAGCGATGCTGTTGTTTATATAGATGATATTTCTGCTAAATATGGCAATGCTAATATTTCACTTAAAGGGCTTGTGCGTTTTGATGAGCCTACAGATTTAAAATTGAATGTTACATCTCTTCCAGTTGCAGATTTTAGCGGAGGTATTGCAAGAGGTTCATTAAACTTGGATGCTAATGTTTTTGGTAAACTTTTAAGCGATATAGACCTTAATTTAAAAGGCATAATAAATAATTTCTCTTACAATTTAAATGGTGAAGTTTCTTCCACTACAAAGGCTAATATTAATATGCTTGCTAATGCCAATATTATTTCACAGGATATTAATGTTTCTGAGTTTAATATTGATTTGGGTAATTTCTTTAATTTTAAGTCTTATTTAAATTTACAAGGTATGGGGTTAAAAAGCGGTTTTGTTAATGTACATACTTTGAGAATTGCTCCTTATGCCATGAAAAATTGGCTTTCTACAAAGTTTGCCGAGTTAGTAGATGGGCTTCCTTTTGAAGATGATGTTAAGCTAACAAGTGCTATTGCTTATAATTTGTCTTTGGAAGATACATTTGCGAGCGTTACTAATTATACAACTGTTTATGTAACAGAAAAGCAGTATAAGCTTCAAGATGTTACTATGAAAGTTGATGCAGATGTTAATTTTGGTGAGAACTTATATGCTAATATAAGAAAGTTTAATATAGATAGTCCTACTAATAATTTGAAAGTGAGAGTTGATGGTTATTTCACGCCTGTAATAAAAAATGCTGATTTGAACTATGAGGTTGGTTTAGATACTGATAGCCTATACTTACCATTTGGAATTGAGATTGGGGGGCTTTTAAGCATAATAGGAAATTTAAAAAACAATATTGCTGATGGTGATTTGATTGCTGATAATTTCTTTGCTAATATGGATTCTCCAGATAAGATGTCTATACTCTTAAAGGGCTTGGATTCTAACATAGATTATCATTTTGATTTAACACCTAACAAAAATCAGGCGGTTTCAACTGCGGCAAGATATAATCCTCTAACAAGTCAAGTGCCAAATTTATTTATTGACCAGCTTAGAGTATATTTGAAAATACCTCCTTTTATAGATGACAGTATTAGGATAATGGATTTTTCTTCTTCTGTAAGGGTGCAAGGACACGGGCTTACAATACAAGACTTAAAGTCATCATTATACATTGGCGGAGAGAAGTTTGATGATAATTTATTTTTAGCATCAATATCCAATAACACAGCACCAAGAAGGGGAGCTATACATTTACCTTGGCTTAATGTTGATTTGGGAAGCTTTGATACCAGCACTATAAAATATGATATGAGAATGCTTGCAAGTGATATTAACTTTAAATATTTGCTTCCTCCAGAAAATAGAGATAAAATTAACGATGAAAAATTATTAGTTAATTTAACAGCTGATATTGCAGGCGTTGGAATTAGCCCTCTTAATAATATAAGACCTACTACATTCTTTGTGGGTATTAGTAAGATGTCTACAGAGTTTTCTAAGTTTTTAATAGAGATGATACGCCCTATTAACCCAGGCATATCTACAGTTGAAAATATTGTTCAGTTTGGTTATGACCCTAATTCTGTGGAGTTTAGTATATCTGCAAATAAAGTGTTTACTACATTCTACTTTAGAGATCAGAACTTAGATAAACCTAATCAGCAAAAACAGCAATTAATAGCATTTGAAGGCGATAAATTTGGACTTGAGCCTATGCCTTTCTCTGATGTTATATCTTATTTAGAAGGCGGAAATTAAGGAGATTTTATGAAAAAGTATTTAGTATTTTGTATTTTTATATCAATTATTTTTAATAGCTGTTCTAAACTAATATTAGTTCAAGAGCCTGAAATGAGAGTTTTGGGCGGAAAGACTTTAATAGAAGCACAGGTTTTGGGAAGATATAGACAAATTGATGAGAGTGCTTATCAGATTTCTACTCTTTCAACAGATAAAGATTTAAGCCTAATAATGGTGAGTACAAATGTTTCTGATGAGGTTGCTTCAGAATATAAAGAAGCTTTAATTAGAAGTATGTTTAATCAAGATGAGATTAACCTTTATAAAACTAATGCCTATATTGGTGAGAATAATAGCGGATATTTATCATATATAGCATTTGATATTACAGAGCCTGAAGTTCAATACGGAGAAACTAGAATAGAATATATAAAAGAAATAATGGAAAAAGAAAATGCTGACAGAAAAATTATAGCAGAATATTTAATATTATCAGACCCAAAACTTACGATGTCTAATATAAAAGAAGTGGAGGCAGCACTTTATAAGAGAAATATAGAACGTCTTGTAAATAATAGTTATTATCAGCTTCCAGATAACAGTTGGACATTATATACAAATTCTAATTAATATTAGCTAAAAAATTAAGTTTATAATTAAAATATTTGCATGGCTTTGCCCTTAACGAAGCACATACCGTGCAGCACCCCAGTTCTTTTGTTGGCACAAAGAACCAAAAGAACTGCATTATTTAGCTTAAAATGTTGATATTATTTTATAGTTTATACATAATTTGTACTTTTTGCTACGGGAAAAAGTTGATAGAAAATTATTGTTTCAATGTATTATAAATATTTTTAAGCTCATCAAAATTTATTTTTTAAGTTTTTATTCTCGGGGGCTAGCCCCCGCACCCCAGTTCTTTTTGTGACCAAAAGAACCAAAAAGACTGCATTTTTTAGCATAAAATACAAGTATTATTTTATACTTAATACATATTCCAATATATATAGTTAAAATATTTGCACTTTTTGCGGCGGGAAAAAGTGCAATGAAAATAAGAACGTAAATTAAAACAATACAAATATTTATTAATTTAGTTTCGAAATAAATCTAATATCTTAAAAATATATTTTAATAATTAGGAGCTTTAGAAGTAATTTTTACATCATGTACATGGCTTTCAGCAAGACCTTGATTTGTAATTTTTAAGAATACAGCTTTCTTCTGTAATTCTTCTATAGTTTTAGCACCAATATATCCCATTCCAGCACGAATACCGCCTGTAATCTGATAAACAACATCAGAAACATGCCCCTTATATTCAGTAACTCCCTCTATACCTTCAGGCACAAATTTAGATTTGCTTACAACCTCACTTTGGAAATATCTATCTTTACTTCCATGAAGCATAGCCCCAACAGAACCCATTCCTCTATAAGG
The DNA here is from genome assembly GCA_934725655.1 of uncultured Brachyspira sp. GTDB lineage: Bacteria > Spirochaetota > Brachyspiria > Brachyspirales > Brachyspiraceae > Brachyspira. The sequence continues at coordinate 3,435 of CAKVCJ010000087.1, read as the reverse complement.
CTTATATTTTTTGCCGTCTATTATAATAACGTCACCAGGAGCTTCATAAGTAGAAGAGAAAAGCCCTCCAGCCATTACAGCATCAGCTCCTATAGCAAATGCTTTTACTATATCTCCAGAATATTTTATACCGCCGTCAGCAATAGAGCCAATATTATGCTGTTTAGCTATCTCAGAAGCATCTTCTATAGCAGTAAGCTGAGGCACTCCAACACCAGCAATAATTCTCGTTGTACATATTGAACCAGCACCTATACCTATTTTTATAGCATCAACTCCCGCATCAATCAAAGCCTTAGCACCATCTTTTGTAGCAATGTTTCCAGCTATAACTTCTACTTGAGTGTATTTCTTTTTTATATCTGCTATTGCTCCTAATACATTTTTTGAATGGCCGTGTGCTGTATCTATTACTATTACATTTACACCAGCTTCTATTAATTTTTCTGTTCTTTCATATCTATCATCAGATATTCCTATAGCCGCCGCAGCAATCAAAGAACCTTTTTCATCAATGCTTGCTTTTTCTTTATTTTCTATATCTTTAAAAGTTTTTACAAGTTCTACTTCTTTTGCTTGTTGTTCTAATGGCATGTTTTTATGTATAACTCCCAATCCTCCGCAGAGTGCCATTGCTATGGCCATTTGAGATTCTGTTACTGTGTCCATAGGCGAGCTTATTAATGGAGTTTTTAATGTTATTTTTTTTGTTAATTTTCTTTCTAAAGATACATCTTTGGGAAGAATATCTGATTCTTGTGGTACTAATAATACATCGTCAAAGGTTAGAGCTTCTTTTAAATTAGCTGGCATAAGATAAAATCCTTAAAATAAAAATTCAATGAATAATTATATAATGCAAATATTTTTATTGCAATGATTTTTTCTATATTATTTTTTTTACATATAAAAAAAGGCACAGCATTGTGAAATAATGCTATGCCTAATAAATTAATAATACTGATATATTATTTTTTTGCTAACTTTTTAAACTCATCTGCCAAGAATTGTACATCAGTACCTACTATTACTTGTACAGAAGTTTTACCAGGTCTTAATACACCAGGGAAATGTTTTCTAATTTCAGCATCATTTACCACAGTATTGTCTTTTACTTCTAATCTTAATCTTGTAGCACAGTTATCAATATCAACTATATTGTCAAGTCCTCCAAGTAAATGAAGAAGAAGTAATGCTTTATCTGCATAAGAAGCATTTTTGCCTGTTGTTACAGTAACTTCTATCTCATCTGCATCATCATCTTCTATTCCAGGAGTTTTAAGATTAAATTTCTGAATAGCGAAATTGAAAATAACAAAATAAAGTATAAAGAATACTATACCTTGTACAATTAACATATACCATTGAGTAGCTAAAGGGTTTCTTGTAGAGAGAACAAGGTCTATTAAACCAGCAGAGAAACCGAAACCAGCAATCCATTTCATACTAGAAGCAATAATCAAAGATATAGCAGTTAATAGAGCGTGTATAACATATAATACAGGAGCAACAAACATAAATGAGAACTCTATAGGCTCAGTAACACCAGTAAAGAAACTAGCAAAACCAGCAGCCAACATTATAGAACGAATTTTATTTCTATTTTCAGGTTTAGCATTTTTAATGAAAGCCAAACAAGCACCTAAAAGACCAAACATCATAATAGGGAAGAATCCAGCTTGATACATACCAGTAACTCCTACAGTAGCAGTTCCTGCATCAATAGAAGCCTGTCCTCCCAAGAAATTAGGTATATCATTAATACCAGCAACATCAAACCAGAATACTGAGTTAAGAGCATGGTGTAAGCCAACAGGAATTAAAAGTCTGTTAAAGAAACCATAAATACCAGCACCTATAGGGCCAAGACTAATAATAGCTTCGCCGAAACTTACTAAACCGCCATAAATAGCAGGCCATACAACCATTAAGATGAATGATGCTATCATCATAACACCAGAAGTAATTATTGGTACAAATCTTCTGCCGCTGAAGAATGCTAAGAATTCTGGTAATTTCACATCAGAAAACTTGTTGTATAATCCCCCTGCAATAATACCGCAAAGTATGCCTATAAATTGGTTATTAATTTTAGCAAAACCAGGAGCCACATCAGCAGCATCTTTACTTTGAATCATAGCAACAGTAGCAGGAGCTAAAAGCGTTGTTACAACTAAAAATGCTACAAGTCCAGCCAAAGCAGCAGCACCATTTCTGTCTTTGGACATACCAAAAGCAACTCCAACCGCAAACAATATAGGCATATTATCTATAATAGAACCGCCTGCCTTAATAAAGAAAGCAGCAACAGGGCTTCCGCCTCCCCAGCCATTAGGGTCTATCCAATAACCAATACCCAAAAGAATAGCAGCTGCAGGTAATACAGCTACAGGTACCATTAAGGATTTACCTATTTTTTGTAGATAACCAAACATCATATCCTCCAATATATAAAAATATTTTATACATAATCGTATATATATAAGTATATACGATTAATATTTATAATCAATATTAAAAATATATTATATTTCTAAAGTTAAGCCATCGTAGGCACCGTACATGTTTTTTGGGAGCTCTTTTTCCAAATTCTTATGAAGTACATCATGAGTTAAATGTGTGAAAAATGTCTTTTTAGCTTTAATAGTATCTGCTATATTAACTGATTCTTGAAGTGATAAATGCGTACTATGAGGACGATATCTTAAGCCGTTTAATACTAAAATCTCACTGCCTTCTATAAGTTTTAAACTTTCATCACTTATAGAGCTTGCATCTGTAATATATGTGAAATTATTAAATCTGTAGCCCAATATATTTAGTATGCCATGTTTTACAGGAATAGGAGTTACAGTTATATCGTCAAATTTTATAGGTTTTTCTATAATATGAAATACTAAATCTGGTATTCCTCCGCCTATTTGAATGGGGTTAAATATGTAATCATATTTATCTTCTAATACGTCCATAGTATCTTTATTGCCGTAGCAATCTATATGTTTATGCATGATAAAATTTAATGAACGCAAATCTACTATTCCAGAAGAATGGTCGGCATGATGATGGGTGTAAAATACTGCTTCTAAACTATCAACTTTTTCTCTTAGCATTTGCTCTCTGAAATCTAAAGAGGTATCTATTATGTAATTTTTATTTTTATGCTGTATTAAAACAGATGCTCTTGTTCTTTTGTCTCTTTTATCTCTGCTTTTACAAACATTGCATTTGCAGCCTATCATAGGAACACCATCTGATGTACCAGTGCCTAAAAAAATGATTTTCATGATGTTTTATCACTCCTAAAATAGAATTATATATTTTTTATTACTAATATCAATATAATTATTTTAACTCTAAATAAGAAATTAATTCTATATGATAAGTGTCTGGAAACATATCTATTATATTTAAATCTATTAATTTATAATATTCTTT
>CAKVCJ010000086.1 GCA_934725655.1 uncultured Brachyspira sp. | reverse complement strand
TAACCATTCTTACAGGACGCACCACCTCATCTCTTGCATAAGTATCGCCTCTTTTGCAAGTGTTTCCGCTTACACTTAAAACATTGCTGCCTTCTAATTCTACAGACAAAGCACATCCCATAGGGCAGCATATACAAGTTAATTCTTTTTTTTCCATAATTAATTACTTCCTTATATATTTTTTTATATTTTTAGTTATTAAGTTAATTAAATAAATCTAAATTTGCCATCATATTTTTTAGCATTATCTCAATTCTTGGCATATGTTCTGCTATAGTAAAACCAACAATCTCTTTTTCTTTTGAGATATCGTTTATTATTCTTACTGCTTCATTTATCTTCATTCCATTTGGAGAAACTCCGACAGCAGCTATTATCTCATTAGGCTCAAGCACATCCAAATCAAAATGTATCAAAACTTTAGAGGTATTTGTTTTTTTAATCCATTCTATTATAGGTTCACTTGATGAAGAAGTGTCTTCAGGAGCAAAATGAACTATGCCGTATTCTTCTTGACGCTTTTTTATTTCATCTCTTTCCCAATCTCTAAGGCCTACAAATAATATTTTATCAGCTGAAATTCTGCTTGGAAGTATAGAGCTTATATATTTATCAACATTACCCATACAAGCACTAACAGCCATAGCATGATATCCCGCATAAGTATTATCTTCAGGCAAAGTAATATCAGGGTGAGCATCTATCCAAATTAAAGAAACATCATTATTATATTTTTTATTTAAATATGTGAAAGGCACCACACTAACAGAACATTCACCTCCGAAAGTGATTATTTTATCAGGATTACTTTTGCTTAAAATATCTAAAGCATTTTTAGTTTGAGATACTATAAAATCATAATCAATAATGCCGTTTTTTATTTCTCTGTTTTTTATATCCAAAGAAATAGGAACTTCTAAAGTTGCATGATTATCATTTTGAGGAGCAAGTATGCTTAGTAATTTTGCCCCAAGATAATAACCTCTTGAAGAGTCTTCAGCTTTTAGTTCAGGTATCCAATGAGAAATAATTCCGCCCTGCCACTGAGGATAAATAAGTCTTATAGTTTTACTCATATAAATAAACTTCCTTTTTATGTTTTTAATGCTTTTATTATATATCATAAAAATTGTTATTTCAAACTTTAATTATCCTCTATCTTAAACTCAATATTTTTTAAGCCCTCTTTTGAAAGCATAGCCTTATCAAGCTTTACTGTCTCCATTTCACCTGGAGCAAATATCAAATGCTTTTTATGTATCACTCGCTCCCCGTCAAAATAAACATTCAAGAATTTGTTTTTAAATATATTTGCTACTCTGAATCTCACCATCACATGCTCATCTACATTTTGAGCATTAATCATAGAAGGAACAGTATATCTTACCCCATTAGAACCTTTTAGTGAAATAGAGTTTTTATCATCTCTTCTTTTGTTTTTAAGAACATAAGAAGCAGCACTTCTGCCTGCAGTTTCAGCTTCTTCAGATACAAAATCCACTAAGTCATGAACATGAAGAACATTGCCGCAAGAAAATACTCCGTCAATATTAGTTTCTAAACTTTCATTAACTATAGCACCTGAAGTAATAGGATTAATCTCAACGCCAATCTCTTTTGAAAGCTCATTTTCAGGTATAAGCCCAACAGATAAAAGTAAAGTATCGCAGGAATAATATTCTTCAGTGCCTTTAATAGGCTTCATATTCTCATCAACTTTAGCTATAGTAACGCCTTCAAGTCTCTCTTTTCCTTTAATATCTATAACTGTATGACTAAGTTTAAGAGGTATACCGAAATCGTCCAAACATTGAACTATATTTCTTTTAAGCCCTCCAGAGAAAGGAAGTATCTCAGCTACTACTTTTACTTTAGCACCTTCAAAAGTCATTCTTCTAGCCATAATAAGCCCAATGTCTCCAGAACCAAGTATAACAACCTCTTTTCCAGGCATATATCCTTCAATATTAACTAAATGCTGAGCAGCACCTGCAGAAAATATACCGGCAGGTCTAAATCCAGGTATATTCAAAGCCCCCCTTGAACGCTCACGGCAGCCCATAGCAAGTATTACAGCCTTGGCATTAATCTCAACTAAACCTTCTTCTTTGTTTATATAAGTAATCTTTTTAGTTTTGTCATTATTTTGTACAATATCCAAAACCATAGTGTTAAGTTTGTAGTTGATATTTAAATTGAGAACTTTCTCTATAAATCTATAAGCATATTCAGGCCCAGTAAGCTCTTCCCCAAATCTATGAAGCCCGAAACCGTTATGTATGCATTGATTGAGTATGCCTCCAAGTACGGCATCTCTTTCCAACATAAGCAAATTATCTATACCATTTTCTTTAGCAGAAATGGCAGCGGCAAGTCCGGCAGGACCGCCTCCTATAACAACAACATCATAAGATTCCATTTTTACTCCTTAAATCAAAACAAATAATTATATTGTTTTTAATTTAATACTAACAAACTCTAAATTAAAAAGTTTCCTTATCATAACCAATAACTATTTCAGAACCCTTACCGCATTTTGTAATAGTTATAGGTGAAACATTAAGTTCTCTAGCCAAAATCTCTATTATCTTAGGGGAACAGAAACCGCCCTGACATCTTCCAAGTCCAGCACGTACACGCCTTTTTACTCCGTCAATAGATTTAGCCCCTATAGGACTCTTTATAGCTTCTACTATCTCTCCTTCTGTTACCTTCTCGCATCTGCAAATTATATGCCCATATAAAGGATTTTCTTTTATAAGTTTATTTTTTTCCTCGTTAGAAAGAGCATTAAAATGAGTAATTCCTTTTCTCTTTTCTATAAAGTTCTCTTTCTTTTCTAAATTAGCTTTTTTGCTTACAATATCAGCAACCATAACTCCAATAGCAGGAGAAGAAACAAGCCCAGGAGATTCTATTCCGGCACAATCAAAAAATCTTTCGCAGTCTTCAAGTTCTTTTATAATAAATTCATGATTATCTTCATGAGGACGAAGTCCGCAGAATGATGTTATAACTTTATTATAAGGAATATTTTTTACTGTCATTTTGGATTTTTCTATAATTTGAGCAAGCCCCTCAGCTGTTGTATTTAATCCCTCTTTATCTTCTATATCAATAGCAGTAGGCCCAAGCATTATATTGCCATGTGCTGTTGGTGTAACCAAAATACCTTTTCCTAATTTTGTAGGAAGGGCAAATATTGTAGAAGTTACAAGATTGTCAACTTCTTTATCAAGCAATATATAATCACCTCTTCTTGGTGTTATATGTATTTTATTTTTGCTCATCATATTATGAAACTTGTCAGCATAAACTCCAGCAGCATTCACAATATATTTTGCTTTTATGGTGCCATTATTAGTTTCTGCCTCAAAAGTTCCGTCAGAGAGTTTTTTTATATTAATTACTTCAGTATCAAATTTAAACTCTACTCCATTGGCATGCGCGTTTTCAGCATAAGCAATATTTAAAATGAAAGGATCAACTATACCGCCTGTAGGTGCATACAAAGCCGCACATACATTATCATTAAGATTAGGCTCTTTTTTATGAACCTCTTCTCTGTTTAATATTTGAAGTCCTTCAACTCCATTTTTTATTCCTCTGTCATATATAGCTTTTAAATTTGGTATATCTTCTTCATTAGTACAAACTACCAAAGAACCATTTTGTTTGAAAGGCACATCAAGGTCTTCTGCTATTTTTGGCATCATCTTATTTCCTAAAACATTTAATTTAGCCATAAGAGAACCATTAGCAGCATCAAAACCTGCATGCACTATTCCGCTATTGGATTTTGAAGTTCCAGAACAAACATCTTCCCCCCTTTCAACAACACATATATTAGCCTTATATCTTGAAAGCTCACGTGCTGAAGAAGTTCCTGAAACCCCTGCCCCTATAATCAATATATCATACATATATATATTTCCTCTAAATTTTTTATACAATAAAGTTCTAAATAATTAATCAAACAATTTTTGAATAAAATTACAGCATTATAAAATTAATTTCCAAAAAACAATGAATATATATGCATATTAATATCTTAATAAATAAAATATTAATATGCATAAATTTATTAATGACAAATTATAAAGCCCAGCCTCTTGATCTCTCAACAGCTTTTTTCCAGCCCATATATTTTTTATTTCTCTCTTCTTCAGAAAGGGAAGGAGTGAACTCTCTCTCTAATTTCCATCTATTAGCAATTTCATCTTTATCTTTCCAAAATCCTACAGCAAGTCCAGCCAAATAAGCAGCGCCCAAAGCAGTAGTTTCAGTGATTTGAGGGCGAAGAACTCTCGTATTGATAATATCAGATTGGAACTGCATTAAGAAATTATCTCTGCAAGCTCCGCCGTCAACTTTTAATGAAGCAAGTTTAACACCGCTGTCTGCAACCATAGCATCAATAACATCTTTACTCTGATAAGCAATAGCCTCTTCAGCAGCCCTTATTATATGGCTTCTATTAACTCCCCTAGTAATACCTACTAAACAGCCCCTCGCATACATATCCCAATAAGGAGCACCAAGTCCTACAAATGCAGGTACTAAATAAACTCCGTTAGTGTCTTTTACTTTAGTAGCAAAATATTCTGTATCTTTAGCATCATGAAGAAGTCTTAATTCATCTCTTACCCATTGTATAACAGCACCGGCTATAAATACAGAACCTTCCAAAGCATATTCAATCTTTCCTTTATATCCTATGCCTATAGTAGTGATTAGTCCATTCTTACTTAAAATAAAGTTTTCACCAACGTTCATAAGAATAAAGCTTCCTGTACCATAAGTATTTTTAGTGTCTCCCTTATTGAATCCTGCCTGTCCGAATAAAGCAGACTGCTGGTCTCCTGCTATTCCTGCTATAGGAACTTCTTTTCCATTAATGTTGGCATATCCATACACACAAGAAGAATCTTTTACTTCAGGAAGCATGCTCATAGGTATGTCTAACTCTTTTAAGATAGTTTCATCCCATTTCAAGTCTTTAATATTATAAATCATAGTCCTTGAAGCATTGGTATAATCTGTAACATGTACTTTACCGCCTGTAAGTTTCCATACAAGCCAAGTATCTATTGTACCGAAAAGCAAATCACCTTTTTTAGCCTTTTCTCTTGCCCCAGGAACATTATCTAATATCCATTTTATTTTAGTACCTGAGAAATAAGCATCAACTACTAAACCAGTATTTTCCCTTATATAAGTATCAATGCCTTTTTTCTTTAATTCATCGCAAATAGGAGCAGTTCTTCTACATTGCCAAACTATAGCATTATAAATAGGCTCTCCTGTGTTTTTGTCCCATACAACAGTAGTTTCCCTTTGATTAGTAATACCGATAGCTGCTATCTCTTCAGGCTTAACTCCTGCAATCTGTATAGCTTCCTGTAAAACTCCAAATTGTGTAGCCCAAATTTCAGCTGCATTATGTTCAACCCAGCCTTCATGCGGGTAAATTTGCGTAAATTCTTTCTGAGCAACTGATACCATATTTTGATCATAATCAAATACTATAGCTCTGCTGCTTGTTGTACCTTGATCTATTGCCACTACGTATTTTGCCATATTAAAAAACTCCTTAATAATATTTAATATTTATTTATTAAAGTTTTATTTATTAAAGTTTATCTTTAGCCAATGATTTTCCTATAGTAAAATCATAAACAACAGCACCTAATATAGCTCCTACTATAGGGCCTATTATAGGTACTATCCATATATTAGTTCCATCTGTAAGTCCATTATTTTTAAATCCTGCAATAACAGCGAAAAGTCTAGGTCCTAAATCACGAGCAGGATTTATAGCATATCCATGCATAAATCCGAATGACATACCTATAACTACTATTATTAAACCAACTATTAAATATCCTAAATTAGAACCTGCAGGTGTATTGTTGGCATCACCTGTTACAAGAATTAAAAATACAAGTATAAATGTTCCAACTACTTGGTCTATAAAACCAGGCCAAAAACCAGGTACTGCTGGGAATGTTGTAAATACTCCTGCAGTAGCAGTAAATGTAGGGTCTACTTCTACCCATTTAGCATAATAAACTGCAAATACTACAGCAGCACCAAGGAAACAGCCTATCATTTGAGCTACTACATAATACCATATCTTATTCCATGGAAATCTTCCTGTAATTGCTAATGCTAAAGTAAGTGCAGGATTTAAATGAGCACCGCTTATTTTTCCTGATACATAAGCTCCAAACATAACAGCAAGTCCCCAAGCTATATGAATATTAACAGGAGCTCCATTATTACATACTACAACTGATGCAACTACACCGCATCCTAAAAGTATTAAAAAGAAAGAACCAATTAATTCAGCTAAAAATTCAGCTTTTTTACTATACATAATATAATCCTCCATAAATAATAATTAAACAATAACTAATTTTTTATAGGTAAAATAAATAATTTAATTTATTCCTCCTACTCTATACTGTTCACATACAGGACATCTCTTAGGTGCCTTAGCTTCTTTATGTACATATCCGCATTTAGGACATTGCCATTTATCAAGCGCTGCACTGCTTCCATCCAAGAATTGTTCAAACATCTTCTTATGACCTTCTTCTATTTTGGCAACATGTTCAAAAAGCATAGCTATATCTGTAAATCCTTCATCTTTTGCTGTTTTAGCAAAATTTAAATACATCTCAGTTGCTTCATAATTCTCTCCAGCTATAGCATCTTTCAAATTCTCTTCCTTTGATAATATTCCATGATAACGTTCAAACCACAACTTTCCATGTTCCTGCTCATTTCTTGATGCTTTCTCAAAAGCTAATGCCAAGCTTTCCATTCCTTCTTCTCTTGCTTTTTCTGCATAATACATATATTTGCATCTTGCCATTGCCTCGCCAATAAAAGCTGTTTTTAAATTTTCACTAGTTTTTGAGTTTTTTAAATCCATATTCTAATCCCCCTTTTATAAATTATTAATATTTCATAATTAATAGTATATAAATTTTATTGCTGAAATAAATATTTATATACAAAAAATGATTTTTTTTATTATTTTTGTTTCTAAAAAATTAAGAAATAATAATTCTTTAATACGATTAAAATGATATTGATGATTTTAATAAAATCTAATTGAAAAATTAATACAAAAATATGATGCCCGCATATAAATAATTTGAAAACCAACAAATCTATATTCTATTATTTTTTTTACAGCAGGATTTTCTTGATTTGCTGCAACAGCTGCATTCTTTCTTTGTTATTTTCTTCTTTAAACAAAAAAACATTATAATTATTGAAATTACTATGATTATTGGTATTGCTATTAAATCTATCATTGTTTAAATAGGCCTCTTTATGTTTGTTAGTATATTCTAACAAGATATTGAAACTTGTCAACATATAAATAAAATTTTTACAATATTTATATGCTATTGCACAGGTTCCAAACATATTGCAGTTAGGAATTCCTTAATTTCTTAAAGTATATCATAGGCGTATCATAATTT